>CAXRFJ010000092.1:0-6139 GCA_964229475.1 Rubrivirga sp. | reverse complement strand
CGAAGGCGACGCGCTCGTCGACCGACTTCGGGTTGAGGCTGTAGGTCCCCGGCAGGTCGACGACCTCGACGGGCGGGCCGTCGGCCCCGGCGAGCCGGCCCGACGTCCGCTCGACCGTCACGCCGGGGTAGTTCGCCACCTTCTGGTGGCGCCCCGTGAGGGCGTTGAAGAGCGTCGTCTTGCCGACGTTCGGGTTCCCCGCCAGCGCGACGGTGCGGACGGCGGTGCGGGCCGGGGCGGCGGTCTCCATGGGGCTCGGACTACGGGGCGGGCGCGACCTCGACGTGGGCGGCCTCCTCCTTCCCCACCGACAGGAGGAACCCGCGGACCTTCAGCTCCATCGGGTCGCCGAGCGGCGCGAGGCGGACGACCTCGACGACGGTCCCGGGCACGAGGCCCAGCTCGAGCAGGCGCGCGGGCAGGGCGCCGGCGTAGCCCGTGACCGTCCCGCGGGCGCCCGGAGCGAGCGTGTCGAGCGTCATCGGCACCGTGCTCAGCCGGCGGCCGTCGCGAACAGGCCCATCGCCACCTCCCGGCGCAGCGCCACGCGGCTGGCGCCGACCGCCAGCACACACTTGTCGCCGGTCGCCATCACGCAGGCGTCGCAGCCCTCGCGGACGCCGAGCTCGCGGAGACGGGCACACGTGCCCTCGTCGAGCCCCATGAAGCAGAGGCGGACCGTCCTCCCGGCAGGGACCGACGAGACGGGAGCAGGGAAGGCGTCGGGGTCCACCGTCGGCGGGCTTATCTGGACTGCTTCTAAGGTACGCCACCCAGGGACGCCGCGAGCCGTTCACGAGATCCCCACCGAACCCTCGATCTCCCCTCCCACGGCCGGCCTCTCTACGGCGCCGGCCCGGGGACGCGACGTGCGTCCCCGGGCCGGTGGGTCCCTGAGCCGAGGGGCGAGCCGCTAGCGGTCGCGGACCTCGATGTCGGTGTCGAGGATCGGCGTGGCCGGCTCGGCGCCGAACTGGCGGACGCGCTCCTCGGCGTCGCGGCGCTCCTGGTTGAGGAGGCCCCGCGGGAGCTCGCGGCTCATCCGCGTGCGGAGGTCGTCGGCGACGCGGGCCCGCAGCACGATGATGATCTCGTTCTGGTTGACCGTCGTCTGGTTGTACGAGAACAGGTACTTGATGAGCGGGATGTCCTTGAGGATCGGGACCCCCCGGCGCGTGACCGACTCGTCGGTCGAGGTCAGGCCGCCGATCGCGCGCATCTCGCCCGAGAGGAGCGGGAGCTGCGTGGCGATGTCGTCCTTGTTGATGGCGATGCCCTCGCCGGACGGGACGCCCGTCGACTTCTCGACCTTCACGTCGAGGTGGATGAACTCGACGGGGTCCCCCTCGCGCTCGTCGACGATGAGCGTCGGCGTGACGTCGATGATGGTGCCGGTCGAGAAGAACTGCGTGATCGCGTTGCCCTGGAAGTCCCGGACCGTGACCGGGATGTCCTGGCCGCTCTGCATCCGGCCCTTCTCGCCGCTCTGCACGACGGTGAACGGCGTGGCCACGGTCTGGCCGTAGCCCTGCTCCTCGAAGTAGCGGAACAGCTGGAGGATCTGCGTGAGGTTGACGCGGTCGGACGAGGCCTCGAGGAACCCGTCGAGCGCGTCGAAGAACGAGCCGGCGTTGACGTAGAACTCCGTCCGGTTGCTCTGGCCCGAGCCGGAGCCCGAGCCGCCGCTGGAGCCGCTCTGGGCGGCGGCCTCGCCGAAGATGGCCGACCAGTTCGTGCCGACCTCGCGGGCCCGGCGCGTGTTGAGCTGGAAGATCACGGCGTCGATCCGGATCTCGCGCGTGTCGGCCGTGGCCGGGAGGTCCGCCACGGACTCGCCCGTCTGGACGGCCTGGACGGGCTGGACGGCGCCCACGTTCGTCGCCGAGGCGCCGTCGGTGGTCGTCGCCACGATCTGGGGCTCGGCCACGATGAAGTAGCCCTCGGACTCGGAGAAGTCCAGGTTGTTGCGGTCGAGGACCAGCTCGAAGGCGTCGATAAAGTGGACGCCGTTGAGGGCCACGCCGATGGGCTCGGTCCGGTCGCGGGGGTCCACGACGCGCTTGCCGGTGACCCGGTAGAACGTCGGGTTGACGAGCCGGAAGAACTGGTTCATCGGCGTCGTCGCCGGGAACGAGACGAGCTCGTCGGGCGGGACGTAGCCGCGGACGACGCGGTCCTGGGCGTGGACGGCCGGCGCCAGCGCGGGGGCCGCGGCGAGCACGGCGAGCAGCGCGAGCACGGGCCCGAAGCGGACGCGGCGGAGCAAGGTGGAGGTCATGGGTCGGGGGGTCAGGGACTGCGGGGGAGGCGGGCCCGGGGGCGGGGCCGCCGGGGGCCGGGGCTGGGGCGGGGCGTGCGGGGGCGTGCGCGGCGTGATCTCGGCGCTCTGGTAGGTGCCGGCCTCGATCGCCTCGGGCGTGCCGGGGGCGGGGGGCGCGGCCTCGAGCGTGGGCCCGGCCGGGACCGTCCCGCGCGACGGCGAGAAGGACTGGCGGCCGAGGGCCTGGCGGTAGCGCTCGCCCGTCTCGAGGTCGAGCTCGACGCGCTCGCGGATGCCGCCGCGGTTGAAGTCGACGGTCACGCGGGCCCGCGTCGGGTCCACGTTGGCGATCCGCCCGAGGTAGACGCGGTCACCGGCGCGGAGCTCGCGGAGCTCGCCCTCGCGCTCGAACACCGCGATCCCGCCGATCACGCTCACCAGCCGGTCCGTGTCCGGCTCGACGAGGTCGTCCGTGTTCGGCGGCAGCTGGTCGAGGATGAACGGGAAGAACGGGTTGACGGCCGCGCGGCGGGCCGGGACCGCCTCCGGCGGCGGGACGACGGCGCTGTCGGGCGCCGAGATGTCGCGGTTCGTGCTGAAGAACGCGTCGACGGCCATCGCGAACTCGGCCAGGATCACCTGGCGGCCCGGCGAGCCGGCGTCCGCGTCGGCGCCGACCGTGGTCACCATCTTCTTGACCTGGAGGTCGCGGACCCGGTACATCCCGCGGCTGTTCTCGACGTGCCAGATGAAGGCGTAGAGGCTCTCGAAGTAGGCCTCGCCCGTGACCTGGTAGGTGTAGTACGAGGCCGTCGGCGCGTTCGTCACGCCGGTCAGCGAGAGGTCGAACCGGTTGAAGCCGCGGGCCGAGAGCGCGTTGAGGTACGAGACCACGTCGGCCGAGGACAGCTCGGACGGGAGGATCTTGTAGCGCGTGTTCCAGCGGGCGAGCGTGAGGGAGGCCTCCTCGCTCGCCGAGGCCTCCTCGGCGATGAGCGTCTCGACCTCGGCCGCGGCGTTCTCGAGCGCCTCGATCTCGGCCTGGATCGACTCCAGCTCCACCGGCTGGACCTTCTGGGTCACGTAGTACCCCCCGCCCCCGGCCGCGGCCAGGAAGACGGAGAGGATGAGCGTGTTGAGGACTTCGTTGGACATGACGTCGGGGGAGCCGGGGCGTGAGCCGGAGGGCGGGGGCCGGGAGGCGGGGGCTAGAGGGCGGCGTCGGCGGCCGCGGGCGAGGGGCGCGCCGAGGCGGCCGGGGCCGGGGCGCCCGCCGCGTCGACGCCGTCGAGCGGGGCCGGCCCGACCGGCAGCGGCTCGCCGGCCTGCTCGCGGAGCACGCGCGTGACCTGCGGGAGCTCGGGCCGCTGCGTGAACCGCATCCGGTACTGGTAGACCGGGTACTCGCGGAGCTGCTGGAACGTGACCTCCTCGATCGTCGCCGAGAGCCGCTGGGCCAGCCCGACCACGTTGGCGCGCGTCGTGGCGTAGCCCGAGAGCGCGACGTCGTTGCCGGCCGGGGACCACTCCTCGATCCAGATGCCGCCGGTCTGGGCCGCGGCCCGGGTCGCGCGGAGCGTCGTCTGCGTCCACCGGTCGGTGTCGATCAGCAGCGAGTCCATCGCGACGAGCGCGGCCGAGAGCGTGGCCTGGCGGTTCCGGAGGCTGTCGATGCGGGCCTGGAGCTGGGGGACCGAGAGCTGGGCCTCGGGCGGGAACTCGGCCAGGCGCTGCTCGGCGTCGGCGATGTCGCCCTCCTGGGCGACGTAGAGGTAGCTGAAGTAGAGGACGCTCAGGAACAGGAGCATCGCCACCACGAGCGTGTGCCACCCGAACGTGAGGTCGAGCTTCGTCTTCCGCTTGAGGAGGTGGGCCGGGAGGAGGTTCGTGTCCTCGAACGGCGAGTCCTTCTGCTTGGCGCGGTGGCCGGCGACCGCCGCGCCGGCGGCGCCGACGAGCATCGGCGCGAGGGGGCCGTACGGGCCCACGAGGCCGTGCCGCGCGAGCCCCTCGCGGAGCGTCTCGACGCGGGCCTCGGGGTAGAACGCCGAGAAGCCCTGGACGAGCTCCTTCTCCCGCTCCTCCGACACCACGATCACGTTGTGGACCGTCCCGACGCCCTGGACGTCCTGCTGGAGGAGCACGCGGGAGCAGATCGTGTCCGGCCCGTCGAAGGCCGTCACCGACTGCATCGGCTCGTAGTGGTGGAGCTGGCCGCCCGTGAGGAGCAGGACGATCGTGTCCTCGGCCCCCACCCGGACGACGGCCGTGTTCTCGTGCGGGTCCGGGTTCGACGTCAGGCGGACGAGCCCGACGAGCAGCGGGACCTCGGCCTCGAGCGTCTTGACGGCCGTCTTGCGGTGGGCCGACTGCTCGCGGAGCATCTCGACCGACTCCGTGACGGGCTCGCTGCCCGTCGGGGCCACGGCGAGGTAGCGCCGGAGCCCGTCGCGCGGGGTCATCGGGACGAACTGGGCCCGCGTCTTGTCGACGGCCGTGCCGAAGTCGGGGAGCAGCTCGAGGAGCCGCTCGCGCTTGACCGGGGCGGACGCCGTGTCCTTGAGGCCGTCGGCGTCGTCGCCCTTCTTGTCCTTCTTCTTGGCCTTCTTGGCCTTCTTCTCGGGCGGGACCGAGATCTCGCCGTAGGCCACGTCGGGCGCGTCGACGGTGAACGCGAGGGCCGGCCGCGCGAAGCCCGCGCTGGCGCACTCCTCGAGGATGTCCTTGAGCTCGATGATGATCGGCTGGGCCCGCTCGGCCACGTCGCCGGCCGTCGCCGTCGTGTCGAGCGCGGCGTCGGTCACGACGCCCATCCCCGCGAACTCGGCCGAGAAGTCGATCTCGCCGGACCCGCCGAACTGGACCGACGGGTCGCCGGCGGCGAGGTCCATGGTGGCCTCCTCGAGCTCGACGCCGTCGGGCGTCATCGGGCCCTGGCCGTACTGGCTCTCGGCCCGGTTCCGCACGAACTGGCGGAGCGGCTCGTAGGAGTCGCCGGAGGGCCGCACGAGCACGCCGTAGACGTGCTTCGGCGTGACGTGGACGCCGAGGACGAGGCCGTCCTTCGACCGCCCCTTCTTGGCCGCCTTCTTGGCCGGGCCCTTGCCCGAGGCGGCCTCGCCGCGCTCGTCGGTCTCGGAGAACGAGACGTCGAGGGCCTCGTCGGCCGCGCCGTCGCCGGAGGGCTCGGCCGGGAGCCCGCCGAGGTCGCCCTCGTCGAGCGGGACCTCGCCGTAGGCGCCGCCGCCCAGGAACACCCCGTCCTCGGCCAGCTCGGCGCCGAACGCGCCGTCGCCGGGGGCCTCGTCGGCCGCCTTCGGGCGGAGGCCGTCGGCGCCGTAGGCCGGGAGGTCGAAGCCGCCGGCCTCGGCGCCCGGGTCGTCGAACCCGTCGGGGTCGTCGGGGAAGATGAAGTTGTCGCTCATGGGAGGCGGGGTCGGTCGGCGCGGGGCCGGGCGCGGGGCGAGCTGGCGGGCCAGCTACGCCGTCTGCATCAGCTGCTGGAAGCGGCGCTTGTTGTTGGCGTACTGGAGCCCGATGTCGGGCGTGATCTTCCGCTCGCGGACGAGCCGGAACAGGTCCTGCTCCAGGGTGATCATGCCCTGGCGGCCGCCCTCCCAGATCATCTGGTAGATCTCGCCCGTGTTGTTGTTGTGGATGGCGGCCTTGACCGAGGCCGTCACCCAGAGGACCTCCTTCGCCAGCACGCGGCCGCCGCCGATCTTCGGCGGCAGCTTCTGCGAGACGACGAGGTTGAGCACGTCGGCCAGGCGGCTCCGCACGCGCTCCTGCTCGTAGGGCGGGTACTCGGCCACGATGCGGTCGAGGCTCTCGACGGCGCTCGCGGTGTGGAGCGTCGAGAACACCTTGTGGCCCGTG
>CAXRFJ010000091.1:0-13472 GCA_964229475.1 Rubrivirga sp. | reverse complement strand
GTCGCGGAGGCCGCGACGGCGAGCGCCGCCAGCGCGGCGAGGAGGACGGGGCGAGCCATGTCGGGGGGACGGTCGTGAGCTCTCCCCCAACGTACGCCCGGGCGCCCGAGTCTCCGGGCCGGCGCAACCGCGGCGCGCGCGGCGGGTTCGAGCACGCCCCCTCCCCCACGCGCCATGCACCCCGACCAGTCGACGCCCGACAGCCACCGCTACACCGCCTCCGACAGCGAGGCCAACCGCGAGCGCCCGCCCGAGGCCGACCAGGCCGACGACGCCATCGAGGTCGACGACGACGCGGCGCCGGCGGCCCAGGAGGTCGACGAGGGCGCGCGCGTCGCCGAGGCCGGCAACGCCTACGTGGGCCGCGAGATGGACGACGCGCTCAAGTCCAGCCCCCGCGTCGAGGACGGCGACGAGGCCGTCGACGAGGACCCGACGACGCCGGGCGACGACTAGCCCCGGCTCCGCCCGACTCGGCCATGGCGAGGCTGAGGCGGGCGACCGCAGGCTGGGCCGGCGTACACTCTGGCCGAACCGCCACCGCCCCCATGCGCCGCCTCCTCGTTCTCTCGCTCCTCGCCGCCTCGCTGGCGCTCACCGCCTGCGAAGAGGGCGGCGACGCGTCGCCCGCCGAGGTCGTCGCCTTCGACGCCGGCACGGCGCCGGCCCCGCCCGAGGCGGCCCTCGCCGCGATCGACACGGCCGGGCTCCGCGCGCACGTCGCCGAGCTGGCCTCCGACGCGTTCGGCGGCCGCGGCACCGGGACGCCCGGCGAGCAGCTCACGGTCGACTACGTCGTCGAGCAGTTCCGGCGGATCGGGCTCGAGGGTGGGATGCCCGACGGGTCGTTCACGCAGGACGTCCCCCTCCGGAGCATCCGCGTGACCGAGGCCACGCCGCTCACGTTCACGCCGGACACCGGCGAGCCGGCCGCGTTCGACTTCGTCGACGACGCCGCGCTCGGGACCGACACCGACGCGTCGTCGGTGGCCCTCGACGGCGCCGACCTCGTGTTCGTCGGCTACGGCATCACGGCCGAGGGCTACGACTGGGACGACTTCGCCGGGACCGACGTGACGGGCAAGGTCCTCGTCTCGTTCGTCAACGACCCGCCGGCCACGCCCGAGGAGCCGACCCTCTTCCAGGCCGACACGATGACGTACAACGGCCGGTGGACCTACAAGTACGAGGAGGCCCGCCGCCGCGGCGCGCGTGGGATCCTCCTCATCCACACCGAGGAGACGGCGGGCTACCCGTTCGGCGTCGTCGCCAGCGACGCGTTCGGGGCGCACCCGTCGGGCGCGGAGCCGCCGGAGGGCGCCCTCGAGGTCCGCGGCTGGATCAGCCAGGCGGCCGGCGAGGCGCTCGCCGAGATGTCGGGCTCGACGCTGGAGGCGTGGCAGGAGATGGCCGGCCGGCGCGGGTTCACGGCCGTCGAGCTGCCCGTGACCGCGAGCGTCTCGATGGAGCTCGAACAGACGGCCGACCTCGTGGGCCAGAACGTCGTGGCGAAGCTGCCCGGCCGGAGCGCCGAGGCCGTCGTCTACGGGGCCCACCACGACCACCTCGGGACCGACGCGGAGCGGGAGGCGGCCGGCGAGGACGGGATCTACAACGGCGCCATCGACAACGCCTCCGGCGTGGCCATGATGATCGAGATCGCCGAGGCGTTCGCCGCCGCGACCGAGGCGAACGGCGGGCCGCTCGACCGGACGGTCTACTTCGTCACGTTCACGGCCGAGGAGGCCGGGCTCCTCGGCTCGGCGTACTTCGCCGAGCACCCGCCGGTCCCGCTCGGCCAGATGGTCGCCAACGTCAACGTCGACAGCGGCAACCTCTTCGGCGAGACCGACGACATCGTGGGCATCGGGGCCGAGCGGAGCGACCTCCGCGCGCTCCTCGAGCAGACGGCCGCGGCCGAGGGCATGACGGTCTCCGACGACGCCGCGCCCGGCCAGGGCCTCTTCTTCCGCTCCGACCAGCTCGCGTTCGCCCGCGGCGGCGTCCCGGCCGTGTTCGTCAACACGGGCGACGTGTACCGGGGCCGGCCCGCGGGCTACGGCCAGCAGGTCCGCGACGCCTACCGCGCCGACCGCTACCACCAGCCGACCGACGAGCTCACCGACGACCTCTCGTTCGGCGGCATCCTGCAACAGACGCGGGTCGCCTTCCGTCTCGGCTACGCCCTCGCCGCGAGCGACCTCGCCCCGCAGTGGCGGCCGTCGGAGGCCTTCGCCGAGACGCGCCGCCAGTCGCTGAGCCAGTAGGCCAGGGGACCCGGGGCCAGGTCGCAGGCGGGTCCTCTGTCCCCCGCGCTTCCGCCCTCCGACCCATGCCCCGCGTCCTCCTCCTCCCCGCCCTCGCCCTCACGCTCGCCGCCTGCGGCGCGCCGGACCACGACGCCGATCACGACGACGGCGTCGAGGCGGCCGACGAGGCCGAGCGCGAGGCGTCCGACCTCCACTTCGACCTCGACGACGTCGCCCTCTCGTCGCGCTTGCCCGGCACCGTCGTCGACGCCGTGTCGACGCGCGACGGCGAGATCGAACTGGGCGTGACCGACAGCGTCCTCTACACGCGGCTCTCGCCCGAGCTCCAGGCCCGGATCGAGGCCGAGATGGCCGACGAGACCGAGGACGAGTCCGGCCTCGGCGGCGCGATCGCGCGGGCCGTGACGGGCGCCGTGTCGCAGGGCCTCGCGATGGCCGTGAGCGTCCCGCTCGACGAGGTCCGCGACGTCCGCTACGAGGACGGCCGCGTGGTGATCGAGATGGCGGACGGCGGGGACTCGCCGTTCGCCGGCTCGCGCAACGACGACCGGCCGATGCTCGAGCAGTTCGACCGCGAGGCCGGCGAGCGGCTGGCGGAGGCCTTCGACAAGGCCCGGGGCCGCTAGTCGGTCCGCCTCGGCTCGGCCAGCGACGGGAGCGACGGGTGGTGCGGCGGGAGGTCCGCCGCGGCGTCCTCGCGCCTCGCCTCGCGGAAGAACACGACGGAGACGGCGAGCGCGGCGAGGCCGACGGCCACGGACAGGACGAACATGAGACGGGTGCTGTGGTGGGGGGCCGGGGGCCCGAGCCCCGGGGGTATCGCCGGTCGGCGAGTCGGCGTTAGCCTCCCGGCCCGGTGCCGGGATTCACCCCACGCCGCCGGACGCGGCGCCGAGGCCGGCGGCCCCGGACGCCCCCACACGACGCGGGGCGCGACCGAAGTGGCCGCGCCCCGCGCGCTCGGTCGTCCGCCGGGGGTTACCTCACCACCGTCAGCTGGCGGACGAGCGACTGGTCCCCGGCCGTGAGCCGGTAGAGGTACGCGCCGGTCGCGAGGCCCGAGGCGTCGAGCCGGACCTCGTGGGCGCCGGCCTCGAGCGGGCCGTCGGCGAGGACGGCGACCTCGCGGCCGAGGAGGTCGTAGACGGCGAGGCGGGCCGGGCCGGCCTCCGCGAGCGAGAACGCGATCCGCGACGACGAGACGACCGGGTTCGGCGCGCTCGCGGCCAGGTCGAACGCGGCGGCAGCCCGGGCGCGGCCCGGCGCGCTCCGCGCGAACGAGGCGTCGTCGGCGCCCTCGGCCACGGCCGACGGGTCGGCGGCGTCGTAGGCGTCGAAGAGGCGGACGGCCGAGACGGCGTACTCGCCGCGCGTGGCGAACGCCTTCGGGTCGAACGAGGCCGAGCCGTCGGCCGCCACGCGGACGTCCATGAGCCCGGCGTCGAGCGCCAGCTGGACGTAGCCGTGGTACTGCGGGAGGATCTCGTCGGAGTCGGCGAGCGCGACGCGCTGGGTGTCGACCGTCGCCACGACGGGGCCGTCGTAGCCCTCGGCGTGGGCGCTCAGCCCGAGCGCCGTCACGAGCGAGTAGGCCAGCTCCATGCGGCGGACGCCGCGCTCCGGCATCACGTCGCCGTGGATAAGCGGCATGAGGCTCGGGCCGGTGCCCGCGCGGTCCTTGAGCGCGCCGCCGGCCGCGAAGACGGCCTCGGCGAACGGCTGGAGCGAGCCGCCGACGGCCGGGAACGCCGGGACGTCCTCCGGGACGGCCTGCCGGACGCCCGCGCCCATGACGAGGTAGCGCGCCAGCTCGCTGCGGCGGAGCCGGTGGTCCGGCCGGAAGAACGCGGCCGTCGCGCCGTCGGCCAGCCGCTCGAGCACGGCGGCCTCGATGAACGGGCGGGCCGGGTGGCTCTGGGGGACGTCGTTGAGCCCGCTGAAGCCGGACGTGCCGACGAACGAGATCGTCGCGTCGACCTGGCCCGGGAGCGCGGTCCCGTTGGTGACCCCGAGCGGGTCGGTCGGGACGCCCGAGACGCTGCCGATGCCGCGGACCTCGAACGTCCACGTGCCCTCCATGCCGGGCGCCGAGACGCCGGCGATCTCGCCGAGCAGCGGGAGCGTGATGCCCGAGCCGTAGCGGGTCCCCGCCGGGTCCGTCAGCACGAGGGCGACGGTGTTCTCGGGCACGATCGCGCGGGCCTTCACGAGCGACACGTTCGGGCCGACCTCGAAGGTCACCGTCTCCGGCTCGCCGACCGGGTTGAAGAAGACCGACGCGTCGAACGAGCCCGCGTCGAACAGCTGGGCCGACGACCGGAAGTTGGCGTAGGCGTTGACGAGCGCCCGCGCGCCGACCGGCTGGCCGAGCACGGCCGCGACCGCCGCGTGGGCGTTGACGTAGCCGGCCCCGACCTCCCAGGGCTCGCGGCCCGGCATGTTGGTCGACGTCCGCTGGAGGATCCGCTTGACGGCGGCCGGCTGGAGGTTCGGGTTGGCCTCCAGCATGAGCGCCACGATGCCGGCCACGTGCGGCGTCGCCATCGACGTGCCCGAGATCATGGTGTAGAACGGGAGGTGGGCCGGGTCGATGGCCTCGAGGTCGCCCTCGCCGCCGTTCGCCGCCCCGTTCGTCACGGCGCGCGTCGAGATCACGTCGACGCCCGGGGCCACGACCGAGACGTCGTTCGTGTACGTCCACGTCTGGCCGTCGTAGGTCTGGAAGTCGTACGTCTCGCCCTTCTGGCCGCGGCTGGAGAAGTCCGCCAGGGCGCCGAGCGCGTCGCCGGCGCCGACGGAGATGACCCAGGGGGCCTGCGCGTAGATGTTGTGCGTGTCCTCGCCCGGCCCACTGTTCGAGGCCGCGAACAGGACGGTGATCCCGCGCTGGTAGGCCCGGTAGCTCGCCTGGACGATCGGGCTCTCCGGGGCGAACTCGCCGTCGGAGCCCCACGAGTTGGTGATGACGCGGATCGGGTCCTCGAACGCGAACTGGTGGGTGATCGCGTAGTCGAAGCCGCCGAGGCCGTCGAGGATCGCGATGGCCGCGCCCGAGCCGTAGCCGATGAGGCTCGCGCCCGGGGCGACGCCCTCGTAGAGCCCGCCGCTCTTGACGCCCGTCCCGGCGACGGTCCCGGCGCAGTGCGTGCCGTGGCCCGAGTTGAGGTCCGTGTTCGGCGTGCCCTCGACGTAGGTGATCGGGAGGAGCGTCGAGAGCGCGTTGAGGTTCGTCACGGCCTGGACGTTCTCGAGCACCTTCGTGCCGTACGGCAGGTCGGCGTGGGTCGCGTCGATGCCGGAGTCGTTGACGAGCACGGCGACGCCGTCGCCCGAGAACGGGAGGCCGGCGCTCGTCCGGAGCGACGCGTCGGCGCGGAGCCGGTTGACGCCGGTGATCTCGCGGTCGCGGTCGTTCGAGTACTCGAGCTCCTCGTTGAGCCAGACCGACGCGACGCCGGGGAGCTGGGCGATCTGCCCGACCTGCGCCGGAAGCGCGAGGAGGCCCGCCATCGGGAGGCTCTCGAAAAAGACGCCACCGCCGCCGAGCGCCGCGAGCGCCGTCCGCTGGACGGCCGTGAGGGGGCCCGCCTGGTCGAAGGTCACGACGACCTCGACCGGGGTGAGGGGGCCGACCTCGGCGAGCACGTCCTGGAGCGTCTCGCCGATGACGGCGCCGCCCTGCGCGCTCGCCGAGCCGGCGACGAGAAGGGAAAGGAGAACGACGAGGCCGCGGAGCCGCCCGAGCACGGTCGCGGGGGAATATCGAGGGGTCATGAGGGGGAGGTGGAGAGGGAGAGAAGGGCTGGGCCCGGCTCTAAACCTCACGGATGCAGGGCCCTGGCTCCAGCGGACACCTCCCCTCCTCCCCGTCGGATCGCCGACCGCGCCGGTGTCAGACTCGTCCGACACCGCCCGAGGCGGCCCGCCTCGGGGGCGTGATCCTCCCCCGCCCTCGGCGGGGCACACCGCCGGCGTGCCCCCACCGACCTACGGCATCTTCTTCCGCGCGCGGCTCCGCGGCTCCGGCCCCGGCTCGACCACGAGCGGCGCCGTCGCCGTCGCGCCGCCGACCGACACCTCGACGGTGTACGCGCCCGGGACGAGGTAGAACGCGCCCGTCGCCTCGCCCGCCTCGGCGTCGTCCGCGAGGGCCCGGTCCGAGACGAGGTCGTACGTCATCAGGTTGAGGCCGGGCTCCGCGGCGTCGTCCCACTGGCGGACCGGCTCGCCGTCGGCGTCGAGCACGCGGACGCGCGCCGTGCCCGCCGCCGTCGTCCAGTAGCCGATGTCGAGCGACGGCTCGGACGGGTCGGACCACGTGTAGCCGCGGTCGCCCCAGTTCGACTGGTGGCGCGTCGTGTCGGGCGGGAAGACGTGGAGGGCGCGCGCCCTGACGTCGGCCGTGAGGCGGCTCACGAGGTCCACGTCGGCGATCCACAGCGACCGGCCGTGCGTGCCGACGGCGAGGTCGCGCTCGCGCGCCTGCACCACGAGGTCGTGGACCGGCACGTACGGCAGCCGCGATCCCTCCCGCACCTCGTCGAACGGCCCGGCCTCCCCGGCCTCGGCACCGGGGGGGGCGCGCTGGCCGTGGAAGGCGGCGAACGACGCGCCGCCGTCGAGCGAGACGTAGAGCCCGCCGTCGGTCCCGACGTAGAGCACGTCCGGGTTGTGGGGGTCCTCCTTCGCCACGTTCACCGGCTCGGCCGGGAGGTCGAGGCCGATCCGCTCCCACGTCCGCCCGAGGTCGTCGGAGCGGTAGACGTAGCTGTCGAAGTGGTCCCAGCGGTAGCCGTTGAGAGCGACGAGGAGCCGGCGCTCGTCGTGGGCGGAGAGCTCGACGCGGGACACCCAGAGGTCGGCGGGGAGGCCGGCCGAGCGGTCGCGCCAGGTCCGGCCGCCGTCCTCCGTCACCCAAACGTGGCCGTCGTCGGTGCCGGCCGCGAGGAGGCCGAACTCGAACGGCGACTCGTGGAGGCTCGTGAGCGTCCCGTACGGCACGTCGCCGGGCCGGCCGCCGCTGGTGAGGTCGTCGCTCAGCGCCTCCCACGTCTCGCCGCGGTCGAGCGAGCGGTGGACCTTGTTCGAGCCGAGGTACAGCACGTCCGGGAGGTGGCGGCTGAGCCAGATCGGCGTCTGCCAGTTGAACCGGAACGGGCGCTCGCCGAGCTCGTGCTGCGGGACCGTCCGCTCGATCCGCCCGCCGTCGCGGTGGGTGCGGACGTAGTTGCCGAACTGGAGGCCGGTGTAGACCGTCCCGTCGCGCTCGTCGACCTGGACCTGCATCCCGTCGCCGCCGAACAGCCGGCGGTACGGGTAGTCGCCCTCGGCGCGCCACGCGGGGCCGGCCTCGTAGGTGCTCGGCCCGACCCACACACCGTTGTCCTGGAGCCCGCCGTAGACGTTGTACGGCTCGGCGTCGTCGACCTGGACGGTGTAGAACTGGCCGACGGCCGGGCGGTTGAGCTTCGTCCACGTGGCGCCGCCGTCGTAGGTCAGGTTGAGGCCGCCGTCGTTGCCGGAGAGCGCGAAGCCCGGGCGCTCGGGGTCGAACCACAGCTCGTGGTGGTCGACGTGGACGTGGTCGGCGTCGGCGCGCTGCCACGTCGCGCCGCCGTCGACGCTCGCCACGAGCGGCACGCCGAGGACGTAGACGCGGTCGACGTCGTTCGGGTCGACGCGGACGATGGCGAAGTAGTAGCCGTACGAGTAGAACAGGTCGTCGAGCGGGCCCTCGTGCGTCCGCGTCCACGTGCGGCCCTGGTCGTCGGAGCGGTAGACCTCGGCCCCGATCACGGGCGTGTCGAACAGCTGGGCGTTGGCGTCCTCCAGGAACGCGACGAGGTCGGCCGGCTCGAGGCGCCCCTCGCGGACGTCCTCGAGGATGCTCTCGGCGGTGTAGCTGTAGGGGACGTTGTTGGCGTCGAGGAACGCGTTGAGGTCCTCTTCCGCCAGTTCGAGGAACTCGGCCCGCGAGATGGCGCGGAGGCGGTCGCGCGTGACGGCCGGCTCCTCCTCGTCCGGGTCCGCCGGCCGCCGCGCCTGGTTGTCGACGACGGCGTAGAGCACGCCGCTCGGGTGCGCGTCGAGGCCGATCCGCCCGACCGTCGGGCCGGTGGGGAAGCCGGAGCCCTCGACCGACAGACGCTCCCACGTCGCGCCGCCGTCGCCGCTCGCCCAGATCGCCGAGCCGGGGCCGCCCTCGCGGAAGTCCCACGCGCGGCGGCTCCGCGTCCACGTCGCCGCGTAGACGCGGTCGGCGTCCTGCGGGTCGAGGACGAGGTCGATGGCGCCCGTGTCGTCGTCGACGACGAGCGTCTGCTCCCACGTCGCGCCGCCGTCGGTCGTGCGGTAGACGCCGCGCTCGGGGTTCGGCGAGTAGAGGTGGCCGATGGCCGCGACGTACACCGTGTTGGGGTCGGCGGGGTGGACCGCCACGCGGCCGATGTGCTGCGTCTCCTCCAGCCCGACGTGCGCCCAGCTCGTGCCGCCGTCGCGGCTGACGTAGACGCCCGTCCCGGCGTACGACGACCGCGACGAGTTGGCCTCGCCCGTGCCCACCCAGAGCGTCGGCCCGTCGCCCTCGGGGTCCCGCCAGTCGACGGCGAGGTCGCCGACCGTGATCGTCGGCATGTGGTCGAAGAGCGGGACGAAGCTGGCGCCGCCGTTGTCGGTCTTCCACACGCCGCCCGAGGCGTAGGCGACGTAGAACGTGGCCGGGTCGCCGGGGCGGCCCTCGACGGCCGTGACGCGACCGCTCATGACCGTCGGGCCGACGGAGCGGAACGGGACCTCGGCCACGGGCGACGCCTCGGCGAGCCGCGCGCGCTGGGCGGCGGCCTCGAGCCGCTCGGCCGCCGGCGTCGGCGCGACGTCGTTCGGGAGGTGGACGACGGGGTCCACGGTCTGGGCCTGGGCGAGCGGGGCGGCGAGGAGGGCGAGGGCGAGGAAGCGGCGCATCGGGCTCGGGGTGTCGCCCGAAAGTACCGGGCGCCGGGCGCCCCGACCGCCCCGGCAACCGCGGGCGCCCGGCGACGTACGAGCCCCGACCCGCCCCCGACCGACGTGGCCTCTTCCTCCGACCGCTCCACCGCCCGCCGCGGCCTCCGCCTCGTCCGCGACGACGCCGAGGACCTCGCCGACAACCCGAGCCGGCTCCGCGCCATCATCCGCCGCGCGCAGTCCCAGCTCCGCGAGGACCGCAGCCGGATCGGCTCGCTCCGTGCCGACGTGCCCCGCCTCGTCCGCCTCGGCGGCGCCATCGCCAAGGGCGAGTACCGGCACCTCCCGTGGAAGAGCATCTTCTTCGTGGCCGCCGGCCTCCTCTACTTCGTGACGCCGGCCGACCTGATCCCGGACTTCATCCTCGGCACCGGCTTCCTCGACGACGCCGTCGTCGTGGCCTACGTCATGAAGGCCATCCGCGACGACCTCGCGCGGTTCGAGGACTGGGAGCTCACGAACGCCCCGGCCGACCCGGAGACGCTCAACCCGCCGTACTAGCACGGCTCCGCCCGTACTAGCGCGGCCCCGCGCGTCGTGACCGTCTTCCTCGACGCGCCCCAGCGGTTCGACAACCTCGCCGCCATCGCGCGGACGCTCGACGCCTTCGGGTTCGGGCGGTGCCTCGTCCACGACCCCTTCCGGCTCGTCCGCGAGCGCTACGGGAAGGCCCGCCGGCGCGTGGCCGTCGGCGTGTCGGGCGGCGCGTTCGACCGGGTCGCCTTCGAGCGCGTCGGCCTCGGGGCACTCGCGGAGGCGCCCGGCCGCGTGGTCGTGGCCGTCCCGGACGACGAGGCGACCGCGCTCCCGGCGTTCGCCTTCCGACCGGACGACACCCTCGTGTTCGGCTCCGAATCGCAGGGCGTGAGCGACGCGGCCCGCGCCCACGCCGACGCGTTCGTGACCGTCCCGCAGCGGGGCGGCGAGAGCCTCAACCTCGGCGTCGCCGTGGCCGTCGTGCTCTACGAGGCCGTCCGCCAGCACGCGGCGCCCTGACGCCGCGCGGCCCGCCCCAGCGGAGTGCCGAGGCGGGCCGAGACGGACGGGCGGGGCCCGGGATCAGACGATCAGCTTGTAGAACTTCTCGTCGACGATCTGGCCGCCCTCCCAGGTCTGGACGGCGACCTGGTCGTAGGTCTGGTCGCCGTAGTCGGCGTGCGTGAAGTCGAAGTGCCACTCGACGAGGGCCTTGCCGGCCTCCTCGTCGACGCCGACGGCCTTGACCTCGGCGCCGCGGAACTCGGTGAGGCCGTTGACGAAGGCCTCCTCGTAGGTCCGGTTGGCGGCCTTGCCGACGCGCGGCTCCTGGCCGGCGTCGGTCATCACGACGTCGTCGTGGTAGTAGTCCTCGAAGGCGCCGAGGATGTCGCCTTGGAGGATGCGGTTGTTGAGGTCGTCGACCTTCTCGCGGAGCGTGGACATGGGGAGAGCGGGGGTGTGGAGTCGGGGAATGGGGCCGGCGGCGGCCGGCTCGTAGTCATTTATTTGTTTGAACGACTATTGTTCCCACGGGCCCCCTTCCCCTCCCACACGCAGTCGTCGTAGACCGGGCACCGCCCGCACGCCGGGCGCCGGTAGAAGCAGCACTTCTGCCCGTGGAGCATCAGCGCCTCGTGGTGGTCGTAGACCCGCTGGGCGTCCCAGTCGTCCGGGATCAGCGCCGCGAGGGCGTCGTGGCTGGGGCCGACGGCCATCGACGCGGGGATCAGCCCCAGCCGCTGGGCCACGCGGTGGTGGTGGCTGTCGACGGGGAGGGCCGGGACCCGGAGGCGGCTGAAGAGGAGGACGGCCGCGCTCGTCTTCGGCCCGACGCCCTTGAACGCCTGGAGCCAGCGGCGGGCCCGGTCCGCCGGCCAGTCCGCGAGCGCGTCGAGGCCGAGCCCCTCGACCTCGGGCGCCTCGGTGATGGCGCGGAGGACGGCCTGGATCCGCGGCGCCTTCTGCTCCGGCCACGTCGCCGGCGCGATGGCCGCCTCGACCTCGGCCGTCGGCGCGTCGCGGACGGCCTCCCACGTCGGGAAGCGGGCCCTCAGCTGGCGGTAGGCCCGGCCGCTGTCGGCGTTCTTGGTCCGGTGCGAGAGGAGGGCCGAGACGAGCTCGCTCAGCGGGTCCTTGTCCGAGAAGTACGGGACGGGGCAGCCGTACGCCTCGCACAGCACGTCGTGGACGTGGAGCGCCTTGGCGCGGAGGCGGTCGGCCTCGGCGGCGGCCTGGGGCGAGTCGGGGGGCGGGTCGAACAGGTCCATGCGCATGAGACCGTCCCGGCCGGCGATGGGTCGGCGGCGGGTAGCTTTTCGGGCCTCGCCCCACGGTCTCCCGATGCCCACTGCCCGCCGCGTCCCCGCCGCCGTCGTCCGCCCGCTCCGGACGGCGATCCTCCGCCCGACCTGGACCGACCGGCTGGCGACGTACGACCAGGACGAGACCGTGGCCGTCCACGTCGCCGCCTACCGCGACGGCGCGTCGGCGCCCGACGGCGTCGGCACGGTCTACGCCGAGGCCCCGCCCGAGGCGAACCGCGACGAGATCCCCGCGGCGGCCTACGCCGCCGGGGCCAGCTGGCGGCTCCGCGGGATGGCCACGTCCGACGCCGCGCGGGGGACCGGGCTCGGCCGCGTCGTGCTGGAGGAGTGCTTCGCCGTCGTCCGCGAGAACGGGGGCCGGTACCTCTGGTGCAACGCGCGGCTCGTGGCCGTCCCGTTCTACGAGCGGCTCGGGCTGGCGGCCGTCGGGCCCGAGTTCGACATCCCGGGCATCGGGCCGCACTACGTGATGTGGCGGGCGGTATGAGCCGGTCCGGGCGCGGAATCCGCTTAGGGGGGCCCCGCGCCCTCCCCTGCCGATGCCCTCCGTCCGCGCCGCCCTCTTCCTGCTGACGCTCGCCGCACCGCTCGCCGCCCAGGGCGTGCTCTCGACCCCGTTCGCCACCCGCGAGAGCCCGTTCCCGCACACCGACGGGTACTACGGCTACCGGATGGAGCCGGTCGGCGACGTCGACGGCGACGGGATCACGGACCTCGTGGTCGGGACGCCGGACCAGGACCTCGACGGCGTCAACGCGCCCGGGCTGGCCGAGGTGATCAGCGGCGCCGACGGCTCGACGATCCACACGATCCGCCCGCCGGACCTCCAGCCGATCGGCCTGTTCGGGCGGGACGTGGACGGCCTCGGCGACGTCGATGGCGACGGCGTGCCCGACCTCGTCGTGGGCGCGTCGAGCGTGGACGACGGGCTGACCGACACCGGCCGCGCGTACGTCTTCAGCGGGGCCGACGGGCGCCTCCTCCGCACGCTGGCGTCGCCGGCCGGCCAGGCCCGAGCCTACTTCGGCTTCCAGGTCGCAGGACCGGGCGACCTCGACGGCGACGACGTCCCCGACGTCGTCGTCGGCGCGCCGGACGAGGACGTCCAGGAGCTCGGCGTGGACTACGCCGACCGGGGCCGGGTCTACGCCTTCAGCGGCGCCGACGGGGCGCTCCTCTGGCAGGCCACGACCGACACCCGGCAGGCGGAGGTCTACTTCGGCCGCGTCAACGACGCCGGGGGCGACCTCAACGGCGACGGCGTGCCCGACCTGATCGCCTCGGCCATCGACGAGAACCGGGGCGGGGCCGAGGACGCCGGCCGCGTTTACGCCCTCAGCGGCGCCGACGGCTCGGTCCTCTACGCCGTCACGGCCCGCCAGCCGGCCGCGTTCGCCTACTTCGGCGAGGAGCTCAACACGGTCTCCGACCTCACCGGCGACGGCGTCCGCGAGCTCGTGATCTCGACGGCGAACCCGACGAGCGTGCTGGTCGAAGGCGCGATCAGCGTGTTCAGCGGGGCCGACGGCGCGTGGCTCGGGACGTACCTCGCGCCCGAGAGCCGCCAGTTCCAGGAGTTCGGCCAGGCCGTCGCCGAGGCCGGCGACCTCACGGGCGACGGCGTGCCCGACGTCTACGTCTCGGCCATCTTCGCCAGCTACGGCGCGGACTACGACGAGACCGGCGTGGTCTACCTCGTCGACGGGACGGCGCTGGCCGCCCAGCGGACGGACGCCGCCACCCGCCTCGCCCCCCTCGCGGTCCTCCTCCCGCCGGAGCCGCAGGACGCGGCCTTCGGCGTCGACCTCGCCGACCTCGGGGACGCCGACGGCGACGGCGTCCCGGACGTCGCCGTCAGCGCGACGCGCTACGACGGCGTCCGCGTGCGCGTGTTCTA
>CAXRFJ010000090.1:0-2351 GCA_964229475.1 Rubrivirga sp. | reverse complement strand
CGCGCGTGCCGGTCGGCCGGCTGACCGTCGAGCCCGCGCTGTCCGCGACGGTCTGGGGCGACGTGCTGATCGGCGCGCGCCTCGGCGTCGGCTGGCGGATCCGGTGAGCCCGGGGCCGGCGAACGGCCCGGCGCCCTAGCTTCGGGCCGTGCTCACCGACAGCCTCTTCGTCGCCGCCGCGCTGTGCGGGCTCGTCGCCCTCAGCGAGTGGCTCGTCCGGACGACGCCCGCGCGGCACGTCGGCTCGGCGCTGCTCGTGATCCTGCTGACGGCGCTCGTGGCCAACCTCGGCCTGCTCCCGACCGGCTCGACGCCCGAGGCGCCGGTGCCCGTCTACGACGGGACGTTCGGGGTCCTCGCCCCGCTCGCCGTCTTCTGGCTGCTCCTCGGCGTCGACCTCCGGGCCGTGGCGAAGGCCGGGCCCGCCGTCATCGGGCTGTTCCTCGTGGGGACCGCCGCGACGGCCCTCGGCATGATCGTGGGGATGGTGGCCATCGACGGGCCCGCGACCATTGGGGCCAGCTACAACGCACTCGGGGGGATGTTCACCGGGACGTACACGGGCGGGAGCATCAACTTCAACGCGGTCGCCATCGGGTACGACGTGATGCGCGACGGGCCGCTGTTCGCGGGCGCCGTCGCCATCGACAACGTGGTGACCGTCGCCTGGTTCGTGGCGACGCTCGCGCTGCCGCGCCTGCTCCTCCCGCTCTGGCCGGCGCCCGCCGGCCCCGCCCGCCTCGGCGCCGAGGCGGAGGACGCGGACGGCGACGCGGGCCCGCTCCTCGGCATCGAGGACGACACGGAGACGCTCCACCCGCTCGACCTCGCGCTCGCGCTGGGCCTCGGGCTCGGCGCGTTCTGGCTGTCCGAGTGGAGCACGGCGGCACTCGCGGCCGTCGGCGTCGGCGTCCCCTCGATCCTGACGCTGACGACGATCGCGCTCGTGCTGGCCCAGGTCCCGGCCGTCGCCCGGCTGGCGGGGCCGCGGCTCTTGGGGATGTTCTCGGTCTACGTGTTCCTCGCCGTCGTCGGCGCCTTCTGCGACGTCGTGGCGCTGCGCGGGCTCGGGGGCCTGGGCCTGGCGATCCTCGCCTTCACGAGCCTCGGCGTGGCCGTCCACGGGGTCGTCGTGTTCGGCGTGGCGCGGCTGTTCAAGGTCGACCTCGCGATCGCGGCGGTCGCGTCGCAGGCCAACGTCGGCGGCGGGACGTCGGCGCTGGCGCTCGCGCGGAGCCTCGGGCGCGACGACCTCGTCCTGCCGGCCGTCCTCATCGGCTCGCTCGGGACGGCGCTCGGGACGTTCGTCGGGTTCTGGGTGGCCGGCGTGGCGCTCCCGGCCCTGCTGGGCTAGGCGGCGACGGGCGACGGGCCGGCGGGCATCGCGGCGGCCCGCATCACGGGCAGGACGCAGACGGCCCGCGACGGCGCCTCCACCTCCAGCAGCCGCTCCCAGTCGGCCACGACGCGGTGCGCGCGGACGACGTGGGGGCACGCGACCACCGGGCGGCCCTCGTCCCACCACTGCGCGAGCCGGCGCGCGGCGGCCGTCTCGTCGCGCGCGTCGACGAGCTGGCGCCCGTCGCCGGGCGACTCGCCCAGCGCCTCGCGGACGGCGGCGTGCGGGTGCGCGATCACGGGCGTCCCGACGGCGTTGGCCTCGGCGAGGAGGCGAGCGGAGACGACCTCGCCCCCGGCCCGCGGATGGAACACGGCGAACGCCTCGCGGACGTGCCGGAGGACCTCGCGGTCCGGGAGCGGGCCGAGCGGGACCACGCCCGCCGGCAGCCCGCCCGCGACGCGCCCCTCGCCGGCGACGTAGAGGCGCGTCCCCGGCCGCCGCGCGCGGACGTGCGCGAACGCCGCCAGCACCTCGCCGAGCCCGGCGCCCGCCCCCGCGACCAGCGGCCCCGCGTCGGGCACGGTCCCGTCCGGCTCGGCCGCGTCGTCGACGGGGTCGTGGATACGGGCCGTCCGCACCCCGCCGCAGGCGCCGCCGAGGAGGTCGCGGACGGCGGCGCGGTGGACGTCCGAGAGGCAGACGACGGTCGCGTCGGCCTCGGCGGCGAGCGCGCCCAGCGACCGGCGGCGGCGGCCGGGCACGTCGCGGAGCCACAGCGCGAGGCGGGCGTCCGGGAACCGGCGGCGGACGCGCGGGAGCACCTTGGGCTGGTCGACCACCACGACGGCGTCGGCCGACGGGAGGTGGTCCCACGAGCCGTAGAACGCGAACGGGACGTAGGCTACGCCGCCCGGCGAGCGCGACGGCCACGACCGGTGGCACTGCGCCACGGTCACGCGGTGGCCCCGCTGCGCCAGCCCCTCCGCCACGCGGACGGCGGCCGTCGGCG
>CAXRFJ010000089.1:0-3326 GCA_964229475.1 Rubrivirga sp. | reverse complement strand
CCCGGAGGGCCCGTTCGACCTCGTCACGCTCCTCATCGGCGTGAACGACCAGTACCGCGGGCGCCCGGTCGAGGGCTACCGCGAGCGGTACCGCGCGATGCTCCGGCGCGCCGTCGGGTTCGCGGGCGGCGACCCGGGCCGCGTCGTCGCCGTGTCGTTTCCCGACTGGGGCGCGACGCCGTTCGGCGGGCGCGACGCCCGACCGCAGGACCAGATCGCCGCCGAGGTCGACGCCTTCAACGCCGCGGCCCGCGCCGAGGCCGAGGCCGCCGGCGTCGCGTGGGTCGACGTGACGGCGCTCTCGCGCTCGCAGGGCGCCCTCGTCGTCGCCGACGAGCTCCACCCGAGCGCCGAGGCCTACGCCGCGTGGGCCGAGCGGATCGCGCCCGCCGCCCGCGCCGCGCTGGCGAGCGAGTAGGCCGCCGCCCGCCTCGGCGCCGAACCGCGAGGTCGACGCCGTCAGGCGGGCCGGGTCGCGGGGGACGCGCCGGGCACGGCCGCCGGGGATTTCTCCGTTGACCGCAGCCGCGCCCCGGGCCTACGTTGGAACCATGTTTGCTGTCGACCACGTCCTCGTCTCCGACGCCCTCCTCGACGCGCCCTTCGCGTGCCACCTCGGGAGCTGCTTCGGCGCGTGCTGCGTCCACGGCGACCGCGGCGCCCCGCTCGACCCGGAGGAGCGCGAGGCCCTCGACGACGCGCTCCCGGTGGTCGAGCACCGGCTCCGGCCCGAGGCCCGCGCCGTCATCGCGAGGCGCGGGACCTGGGAGGGGACCGAGCGCGGCGGCTACCACACGACCACCGTCCGCGGGCGCGAGTGCGTGTTCGTGGTGTACGACGGCGGTGGGGCCGGCTCCGGCGTCGCCAAGTGCGCGCTCCAGCAGGCGTTCTGGGAGGGGAAGCTCGGCTTCGAGAAGCCCGTCTCGTGCCACCTCTACCCCGTCCGCGCCGAGACCTACGGCGAGGGCGAGGACGCCGTCGACGTGCTGAACTACGAGCGGATCGACCTCTGCGCGCCGGCCGTGCCCCACGGCGAGCGGACCGGCGTCCAGCTGGCCGATTTCCTCGAGCGGCCGCTCACCCGGAAGTACGGCGCCGCGTGGACGGCGAAGTTCCGCGAGACGCTCCGCCAGCGGCGGCTCGACGTCGGGATCGGGCCGCAGGACGAGGCGCCCGCGCCCGACCCCGGCGAGGCGCCCGCCGCCCCCGTCGCCTCTTAACCGGCTCCCCGCGCGTTCCGATACCCTCCGCGTCGCCCGTCCCCCCGATGCTCAACCTCCAGCAAAAGCAAAGCCTCCAGCAGAAGCTCTCGCCGCAGCAGATCCAGTACATCAAGCTGCTGCAGCTGCCGACGCTCGCGCTCGAGCAGCGGATCAAGGCCGAGCTCGAGAGCAACCCGCTCTTGGAGGAGGGCGAGGAGGAGGACGACCTCCAGCTCGACGGCGACGACCGCGACGAGCCCATCGACACGTCCTCCGACGACGACGACGAGCTCCCGTCCGAGACCACGGAGTCCTCGTCCGACGACGAGTTCGACTGGGACGAGTTCTTGAACGCGCCCGACGACCTCTACGGCTACAAGGCCCAGGTCGACCACTCAGCCGAGGAGGACGACCGCGAGGCGCCCATGCCCGCGGCCTCGTCGCTCGCCGAGTCGCTCCGCGAGCAGGTCGGGCTCCTCGACTTCGACGAGACCGAGGAGCTCGTGGCCGACCAGATCATCGGCTCGATCGACGAGGACGGCTACCTCCGGCGGCCCGTCGAGTCGATCCTCGACGACGTCATGTTCAACTACGGCGTCGTGCTCACCGAGGACGACGTCGAGCAGGTGCTCGCGCGGATCCAGCGGCTCGACCCCGTCGGCATCGCCGCGCGCGACCTCCGCGAGTGCCTCCTCGTCCAGCTCGACGCGATGGGCGACGAGGTCGACGGCCGCGAGAACGCCATCGACGTGCTCCGCGACTGCTACAAGCAGTTCACGATGAAGCACTTCGACCAGATCAAGCGGAAGCTGAGCCTCGACGACGTCGAGCTCAAGGAGGCCTACGACCTCATCCGGAGCCTCGACCCGAAGCCCGGCGAGGGCGACTTCGCGACGCAGACCAACTACATCACGCCCGACTTCACCGTCGAGCGCGACGGCGACGACTTCCGGATCCTGCTCAACGGCCGCAACGCCCCCGAGCTCCGCGTGTCCCGGCACTACCGGGACATGTGGAACGACCTCTCGGCCAAGAAGACGAAGGGCGACGCGAAGGCCAAGGAGACGAAGGACTTCCTCAAGACGCGGATGGAGTCCGCGCGGTGGTTCATCAACTCGATCCAGCAGCGGCGGAACACGCTCCTGAAGGTGATGGAGGCCATCGTCGAGGTCCAGCGCGACTTTTTCGAGCACGGCGAGGGCCACCTCAAGCCGATGATCCTCAAGGACATCGCGGACATCATCAAGATGGACATCTCGACCGTCAGCCGCGTGGTCAACGGGAAGTACGTCCAGACCGAGTACGGCGTCTACGAGCTCAAGCACTTCTTCTCCGAGGGCATCACGTCGACGGAGGGCGAGGAGGTCTCGAACAAGGAGGTCAAGGCGCTTCTCGAGCGGATCATCGGCAAGGAGGACAAGACGAAGCCGTTCAGCGACCAGAAGCTGGCGGACCTCCTCGAGGAGGAGGGCTTCCCCATCGCCCGCCGGACCGTCACGAAGTACCGCGAGCAGCTGAACATCCCGGTCGCCCGCCTCCGCAAGCAGATCGTCCTCGCGTAGCGAGGGCCGAGGCGGTCGCCCCCGCCTCGGCGCCGAACCGTGGGGTCGACGCCGTCAGGCGGGGTAAGCTGGCGGGCCCGCCCGGCGTCGACCCGGGAGCCCGCCGCGGGAGCCCGCGGCCCGCGACCTCGTTCCACCCCCATGCCCGCCCCCACCCCCGACGACATCCGCGTGGCGGTCGACCGCCTGCTGGCGCGGCTCGGCCCGGACGCCGCCGCGGAGGGGCCGCGCCAGCTCGCGATCGCGCTGGCGCTGCAGGAGGGGCTCTCGGCCGAGGAGGCGCTCGCGCGGTGCGGCGTGGAGGTCCCGCCGCCGCGTCCGGCGACGGTCCCGTTCGTGCTCCTCCCGCCGGGCGCGCTCTTCTGGTGGGAAGGCCGGCGGTTCCGGAAGGTGCCCGCGCGGGCCTCGCGCGACCTCGTCCCGGGCGCGCCGAACGCCTACCCCGTCGAGGGCGGCGACGGCCGGTGGCTCGCGCCCGACCAGCGCGTCGAGCGCGTCGTGACAGGCCGGCGGCGGGCCGCGTAGCGCGGGCGGCCGGGGCGCCGCGCGCGTACACTCCGCT
>CAXRFJ010000088.1:0-2070 GCA_964229475.1 Rubrivirga sp. | reverse complement strand
GGCGCCCGTCGTCTCGTCCGGCCTCGGCGCGCCGGTCCCCGAGGCGGGGCGGGCCGAGGCGGCGTGAGCGCCCGGCGACGGCCTACCTTCGGGCGTCCCACCCCCACCCCGATGCGCCTCCGCCTCCTCCCCCTCCTGCTGCTGGCCCTCGCCGCCGGCGGCTGCGACAACGTCGACGACGAGCTCGCCCTCGACGCCGACTTCTACGTCGGCTCCTGGACGCTCGTCAGCGTCGCCGACGACTCCGGCGACCGGACCGCCGAGATCCAGGCCCTCCTCGACGACCTCGCGGTCGACTTCGAGCAAGACCGCTCGTTCGTCCTCGTGGCCGACTTCTCGGCCCTCGTCAACGCCGCCGGCCAGCCCGACGTGACGCAGGCCGGCACCTACCAGGCCGTCGCCGCGGCCCGGACGCTCTCGCTCCTCATCAGCGCCGCCGGCACGACGCTCGCGCCGACGTTCCAGGCCGCCGCCTCGAGCGAGAACCGCGTCTCGCTGACGGCGCCGGCCGTGATCGTCAGCCAGCTCCTGGGCAACCTCGACATCGACTTCGAGGGCAACGTGGTGCTCGGGATCGCGCGGCAGTAGCCGTGCGGCGCGCGCTCGCCCTCGCGGCGCTCTGGGCGGCGGCGGCGAGCGCCCAGCCGGCCCGCCTCGGCGGCGCCGTGACGGACGCCGAGACGGGCGCCCCGGTCGCCGGCGCCGCCGTCCGGGCGGCGGCCGCCGGCGGGGAGTGGGCGCGGGCGACGGACGCCGCGGGCCGCTACGCGCTCGACGTGCCCGCCGGCCGCCTCGCCGTGTCGGTCCGCGCCCTCGGGTACGCCCGCCTCGACACGGTCGTGGTGGTCGGCGGGCCGGCGACGCGGCTCGACCTCGCGCTGGTGCCCGAGACGCTGACGGCCGCCGAGGTCGTGGTCCAGGCGCAGCGGACGGAGACGGCCACGCGCGCCGACGCGCCGGTCCTCCTCGTCCCCCAGGCCGTGTCGGTCCTGCCCGGGGCCGTCCTCGACGCGCAGGGCGCCCGCGACGCCGCCGACGCGCTCCGCAACGTGCCCGGCGTGGCGGTCCGCGCCGAGGGCGAGCCCGGCGCGCGGCCCGTCCTCCGCGGGTTCGAGACCGACCGGACCGGCGGCGGCGTCCGCCGCAACGGCGTCGAGGTGCCGTACCTCTCCGACGGGCTGCAGGCGAACGTCGCGCGCGTCGAGGTCCTGCGCGGCCCGGCGTCGGTGCTGTACGGGCGGCTGGAGCCCGGCGGCGTGGTCAACTTCGTCACGAAAGAGCCGCTCGCAAGGCGCCGTCTCGCAGTCGAGGGGACGGGCGGATCGCTCGGCAGCGGCGAGCTCCGCGTCGAGGCGGGCGGCCCCGTCGGCGGGCTCGCCACGCGGCTCGACGCCTCGGCGGAGCGCGACGTCGCCCGCGGCGACGTGGCCGGGACGACGCTGTTCGTGGCGCCGGCCGTCCGCTGGACGCGCGGCCCCCTCACCCTCGACGCCGACGCCGAGGCGGTCGCGGCCGAGACCCCGTTCGACCCCGGCCTCGCGACGCTGGGCTCCGACGTGGGCGCTCTCCGCGACGTCCCCGCCGACCGCGTGTTCGGCGAGCCCGACGCCGTCCACCGCTGGCGCTCGGCGGCGCTGTTCACGGCCGCGCGCTGGCGGAAGCGGCTCACGCTCGGCCTCCGCGGCGGCCTGTCGCTCGGCCGTTACGTCCTCGACCGCGACGCGCTCGAACTCGACGGCCTCGAAGATGACGCGCCGCCGACCGTCGCCCGGACGCTCCAGCACGAGGGGCTCGGCTTCACCTACCTCAAGGGCACGGCCTTCGCCGACCTCCGCGCCGCGACCGGGCCCGTCGCCCACGAGGTCACGCTCGGCGTTGAGGGCATCCGCGCCTGGGCCCAGGCCGACGGCGACGCCCGCCTCGAGGCCGGTCCCGACGGCCTCGACTTCGCCACGCTCCCCCCCGTCGATCTCCTCGACCCGTCGCCGACCGGCATCGACCGCTCGCGCGACACGGCCTACCTCGACGCGACCGTCCGCGGCCTCGACGTCGGCGCGTTCGTGCAGGACC
>CAXRFJ010000087.1:0-6528 GCA_964229475.1 Rubrivirga sp. | reverse complement strand
GAGCTCCGCGCCGACGGACAGCTCGGCGTGGCGAGGCTGCGCGGGGGCGTGGTGATGAGCGCCGGCACGACGCCGGTGCGGACCGACGACGGGGGGACGCGGTGGTCCGGCTCGAGGGTCTGCGGCGGCGGCGGGCTCGCGGAGACGGCCGGCGACCCGTACCGGCACCTGTCCGACACGAGCCTGGGCGCGTGGAAGCTGGAGCGCTGGCTCGTCCACGGCGTGCTGGCGGTGATCACCGTAGCGACCGTGTTTCTCTGGGTCGCCGCCGCCGTCGAGGTGGGCTGGCTCGACGCGGTCGCCGGGACGGTCTCGTGGCTCTACGGCCTGCTCATCGGGTCGATCTTCGCTGGCGTCGTCGGCGTCGGGTTCTATCCGATCTTCGGGACGCGCGTGTGGTGCCGGTTCGGGTGCCCGATGGCGGCGATCCTCGGGCTCCAGCAGCGGTTCTTCAGCCGCTTCCGCATCACGACGAACGGCGGCCAGTGCATCTCGTGCGGCCAGTGCTCGGCGTACTGCGAGATGGGGATCGACGTGAAGTGGTACGCGCAGCGCGGCCAGAACGTGGTCCGCGCGTCGTGCGTCGGGTGCGGGGTCTGCGCGACCGTCTGCCCGCGCGGCGTGCTCCGGCTCGAGAACGGGGCGGACACGAGCGGCGCCCGCCGGGCCGGGCGGCCCGTCAACAACCTGATCGAGGACCTCGACATCCTCGCCTAGCCCGCCGAGGCGGCCGGGCCAGACCGCCGGGCGGGGGACTTGTGCGGCGGGGCGAAACGTCGGAGGTTGGGGCGTCCTCGCCCGCCCTTCACGATGCGCCTCGTCCTCCCGCTCGCCGGCTTCGCCCTCCTGGTCCTCGCGGCCTACGCGCCCGGCCCCGTCGCCCCGCCGCCCGAGGCGGCCCCGGCCGACTCGTCGCAGTGGGAGAACCTCCAGGTGCTCCCCGACTCGATCTCGCGCGACGCGCTCATCGGGATGATGCGCGGCTTCACGGAGGCGTTGGGCGTCCGCTGCGACCACTGCCACGCGCGGGGGGAGGAGGGGCCGCCGGACTTCCCGTCGGACGCGAACCCCCACAAGGAGGTCGCCCGCGACATGATGCGGATGACGTGGCAGATCAATCGGGAGACGCTGCCGGCCATCGAGGGGCTCCACGAGGCCGAGGGGATGCGCGTGACGTGCTACACGTGCCACCGCGGGGCCGCCCGCCCGGCCACGGCCCCGCCCGCCACCGACGAGGAGGCCGCCCCCGGCGCCGGGAGCGGCGAGGGGCACCCGCACGGCGACCACTGAGCGGGGGCGCCCTGGCCCGCGAATAAAATCGGTTGCGGGAAAAGAAATCCCCCGTTCGGTGGGCGAGTGTTCCAACCGTTCACGTTAGGTTCGCGAAGCGCTCCCAGCCCGCGCGCGGCCCTGGCCGCTGGCGCGCGCCGTCGGCGTGTAGCACACTTCCCCATCCCCGAGCTCATGCGCATCCTCCTATTCAGCCTCGCGCTGGTCTTCGCGGCGACGGCCGCACACGCCCAGAACAACACGGCGTCGACCACGCAGGGCACCAACAACACCGCGACGATCGACCAGAACGGCACCACCGACGACGCCACCGTCGTGCAGGGCGGTGACTCGAACACGGCGGACGTCGACCAGATGGCCACGGGCGCGGTCGCCTCCATCGACCAGGCGGGCACCACGAGCCAGGCCACCATCGACCAGATGGGCACGGTCGGGCTGTCGGCGACCATCATCCAGAGCGGCGCCAACAACACCGCGACGCAGACGCAGTCCGGCCTCGACAACGACGCGCTCATCGACCAGAGCGGCGACAACAACACGGCGACGCAGACGCAGGTCGGCGAGTCGGTCAACACGGCCACGATCTACCAGAGCGGCGACGACAACACGGCGACGCAGTCGCAGGACCCGGGCGTGGGCTTCACCCCGCCGGTCCTCTTCGACGCCACGGCCGACCAGTCGGGCATGGGCAACACGGTCACGCAGACCCAGACGCAGAACGTCTTCAGCCCGCTCGTCGGCGTGAACGACGTGACGCTGACGGCCGTCCAGAGCGGCGACGACAACTCGGCGACGCAGACCGCCGACCACGGGGGCTGCTGCGGCCCCGCGGGCCAGGCCACCTCGGTGCTCTCCGTCGACCAGTCGGGCGACCGGAACACGTCGATCCAGTTCAGCTCGCAGGGCACGTGGGCCGGCGGCGCGGACCGCGACGGGAGCGTCGTCCAGATGGGCGACGACAACACGGCCGAGCAGTTCCTCGAGGACAACGGCACCAAGACCGCCTCGATCGACCAGAGCGGTGCGTTCAACACGGCCTTCCAGGGCCTCGATGGGAACAACGGGTCCTCCGTGGTCGACCAGACCGCGACGCTGACGCAGTCCGGTGACAACAACGACGCGACGCAGATCCTGATCGGCGCCGAGGGCGCCGTGCCCACCGTCCTGCAGTCCGTCTCCGCCGACCAGTCGGGCGATGGCAACACGCTCTACCAGGAAGCCAACGTGTTCATCGGCAACCCCTTCGGCAACGTCTCGCACACGATCACGGCGACGCAGAGCGGCGACGGCAACACGGGTGACCAGATCATCGGCCTCCTCGGCTCGTCCTCCCCGGCGACCGCGTCGATGTCCCTCGACCAGTCGGGCAACGACAACACGTCGTTCCAGCTCCAGCAGTCGGTGAACTACGGCGGCGGCGCCAGCTTCTCGACGGCCTCCGTGACCCAGACGGGCGACGAGAACAACGCCAGCCAGACGCAGGACGACCTCGGCAACCTCGAGGCGACCATCACGCAGGCCGGCACGCTCAACCAGGCCACGCAGTACCAGGACGGCGAGAGCTTCGAGGGCGACCTCGACGCGACCATCACGCAGTCCGGGTCGGGCAACATCGCGACGCAGACGCAGACGGTCGACGACCGCCCGGGCGTCGCCATCTTCGCGATCCACTCGGCCGACCTCTTCCAGGACGGCGACATGAACACGTCGTCGCAGACGCAGTCCGGCCTCGGCGGCCACATCAGCACGGCCTCGCAGGTCGGCGACATGAACTCGTTCACGCTCATGCAGTCCGGCACGCTCGGCCACACCGACACGCTGAGCCAGATGGGCAACAACAACACGGCGACGGTCACGCAGATGGACTAAGGTCCCTGCGGCCTCGGCCCGGCCCGCGGGAGCCTCGCGCTCCCGCGGGCTTTTTTGTGCGCGCCCGGCGTGGGGCCGGGGCGGACGGGCCCGGCTCGAACCCTTCGCCTCGGGCGGTCGTTGAGCACGCCCACCCGCCCCGCACGCCGATGCCCACCCGCCCCGACCCGCGCCCGCTCACGCCGGCCCGCGCGCTCGTCCTGTTCGTCGTCTACACGGTCGTGTTCGCGCTCGGGGGCGGCCTGGCGGCCGGCATCATGGCGCTCGTGTTCGAGGCCCTGAGCCCGCAGGGGAGCGACCCGACGGTCTACGCCATCACGTTCGGCGTGACGGGGTTCATCGCCTACCGGCTGGCGCAGCGGGTGGCCGAGGGGTAGATCGCGGGGCGGCCCGGGTCTAGGGGACGACACCCGCCCCGCCCATGCCGACCTCCCGGTTGTCCCGCGTCTGGAGCAGCGCCGTCCTCGGCGTCGACGCGCTGCCCATCGAGATCGAGACGCACACCGAGCCCAACATCCCGCGGTGGACCGTCGTCGGGCTGCCCGACGGGGCCGTGCGCGAGAGCCGCGACCGGGTGTGGGCCGCGCTCAAGACGTCGGGGCTCCCGACCCCGCGCGGGGCCGTGACCGTCAACCTCGCCCCGGCCGACGTCCGGAAGGAGGGCTCGGCGTACGACCTCCCGCTCGCGCTGGGCCTGCTGGCGGCCACCGGCGACGGGCTGATCCCCCAGCCCGTGCTCGACGAGCTCGTGATCGTGGGGGAGCTCGGGCTCGACGGCGCCGTGCGGCCGGTCCGCGGCGTCCTCCCGCTGGCGGCGGGCGCCCGGGCGGAGGGGCGGCGCGGCATCCTGGTCCCTCCCCAGTGCGCGGCCGAGGCCGCCGTCGTCGAGGGGCTCGAGGTGTACCCGGTGGCGACGCTCCGCGAGGCGTTCGACTTCCTGACCGAGCGGGGCGGGCACGGCACGCCCGAGCCGTCCCGCCGGCTCACGTCGCCCGACGGCCCGACGGGCGGCCCGGACTTCGCCGACGTCCGCGGGCAGGGGCTCGTGAAGCGAGCCCTCGAGGTCGCCGCGGCCGGCGGCCACAACGCGCTGATGGTCGGGCCGCCGGGCTCGGGGAAGACGATGCTCGCGCGCCGGCTCTCGACCATCCTCCCGCCGCTGACCCCGGCCGAGGCACTCGAGACGACCAAGGTCCTCAGCGTGGGCGGCCGGCTGAACGGGGCGGCGGGGCGGGGGCTGGTGGCCGAACGGCCGTTCCGCTCGCCCCATCACACGATCTCGAACGCGGGCCTCGTCGGCGGCGGCTCCAACCCGATGCCCGGCGAGATCTCGCTGGCCCACAACGGCGTCCTGTTCCTCGACGAACTCCCCGAGTTCGACCGCCCGGTGCTGGAGGTGCTCCGCCAGCCGCTCGAGGAGGGCGAGGTGACCATCGCGCGGGCGCGGGCGACCGTCCGGTACCCCGCTCGGTTCATGCTCGTGGCCTCGATGAACCCGTGCCCGTGCGGCCACGCCGGCGACCCGACCCGGGCGTGCGTCTGCGCGCCGGGGCAGGTCCAGCGCTACCTCGCCAAGGTCAGCGGGCCGCTCCTCGACCGGATCGACCTCCACGTCGAGGTCACGCCCGTCCCGTTCGAGGCCCTCCGCCGGCGGGAGGACGCCGAGCCGAGCGCGGCCGTCCGCCGGCGCGTCGTGGCCGCACGGCACCGGCAGGCGGCGCGGTTCGAGGGGGTCGAGGGCCGCTATTGCAACGCCCAGCTGACGGCCCCCGAGGTCCGCCGGTGGTGCCGCCTCGACGCGGCTGGGCAGGACCTCCTCAAGGCCGCGCTCACGCGGCTCGGCCTGAGCGCCCGCGCTCACGACCGGATCCTGAAGGTGGCCCGGACCATCGCCGACCTCGCCGAGGCCGAGGCCGTCGGGCCCGAGCACGTCGCCGAGGCCATCCAGTACCGTTCGCTCGACCGCGCCGGGTGGGGCGTCGGACGGTGATGGGAAGGTGACAGTCCGGCCGATAGGTTGTCGTGGGATCCCACGGGATTGGGCCGGGGTGCACGGCACGGGGCACATTCTGTCGCCTCGGACGGGTTTCGCGGCGGTCCACGAATCGGGGGTCTCGCGCGTCGTGCCCGGGCCGCCTCTCGGGGGCGAATCCGGGGCCGGTCGGGGGCGCCGGTCTACCTTGACACGTCGCCCGTTTCCCCATCCCCGCACCCGCCATGCTCGGACGTTTCGGCTCGCTCGTCCTGGCCCTCGCGCTCGCGCCCTGTGCCCTCGCGCAACCCACGTTCACGAAAGCGTTTAGCCCGGCCCAGATCGGCCCCGGCAGCTCGGCGACGCTGACCTTCACGGTCGACAACTCGGCGTCCGCGGCGGCGGTCACGTCGCTCGCCTTCTCCGACGTCTTCCCGGCCGGCCTCGTCCTCGCCGACCCGGCGCTCGCGACGACCACCTGCACCGGGGGCGGGGGCCGCGACGCGAACCCCGTGATCACGGCCCCGGCGGGCGGCGGGACCGTCACGTTCTCCGGAGGCGCCGTCGGGGGGGGCGGGACGTGCGTGGTGGAGGTGGCCGTGACCGCGGCCAGCCTGGGGGCCTACAACAACGTGTCGGGCGCGCTGACCTCGAGCGCCGGCACGAGCGGGACGGCGGCGGCGACCCTCACGGTGTCGGCCGACCGGCCCGGCTTCTCCGCGTCGTACGCGCCGAGCCCGATCGTGCTGGGCGGGCGGAGCACGATCACCTACGTCCTCGACAACACGGCCAGCACGGCCGACGTGTTCTCCTTCAGCGTCTCCCACGGGCTCCCGGCGGGCGTCCAGGTCGCGAGCCCCTCGAACGCGACGACGACGTGCGCCGGCACGACGGTCACCGCCCCCGCGGGCGGCGGCTCGGTCGACGTGCAGGGCCTGTTCACCGGGTCCCCGTCGCTGCCGGCCGCCGCGTCCTGCACGGTCTCGGTCGACGTCGTCGGCACGGCCATCGGCACGAGGGCGAACGCGACGGGCGCGCTCAGCGCCCAGACGGTCAGCGGGCTGCAGAACAGCGGCGTGGCCGTCGCGTCGCTCGACGTGCTCGCCGACGCCCTGCTCCTCACCAAGGAGGCCGTCGACGACCCCGTGGCGCCGGGTGGCACGGCGACGCTCACGTACGCGGTCCGCAACCTCAACCGCGGCGCGGCGGCGTCGGACGTGTCGTTCACGGACGACCTCGACGCGCAGCTCTCCGGGCTGGTGGCGACGGGCCTGCCGGCCTCGGCGTGCGGGGGGACCGTGTCGAGCGCGGACGGGGGGGCGACGGTGGCCTTCGAGGGGGGCGCGCTGGCCTCGGGCGAGACGTGCGCGTTCAGCGTCGCCGTCGACGTCCCCGCC
>CAXRFJ010000086.1:0-5855 GCA_964229475.1 Rubrivirga sp. | reverse complement strand
CGCCGGGATGAACTCGCTCCTCCGGCCGGCGCTCTACGGCGCCCACCACGACGTCGTGAACCTCTCCCGCCTCGACGCGCCGCCCGCGGGCCCGGCCGAGATCGTCGGGCCGATCTGCGAGAGCAGCGACGTCCTCGCGCGGGCGCGGCCGTTCCCCGAGACGGAGGAGGGCGACGTCGTCCTCGTCGACACGGCCGGGGCCTACGGGTTCGTCATGGCCTCGCACTACAACCGCCGGCCGCCGGCCGAGGAGGTCGCGCTGTAGGCGCCGCCCGCTCGCCGGCGGGGCGCCCGTGAGCCCGCCCGGGCCGAACGGCCGCATGGGGAGAGGCGCCGCTCCGGACGGGCCATCCGTCCGGAGCGGGAGATCCGGGCCCGGCCCGCGGTCGGGGGGCGGCCCGGGGCAGGCGGAGCACGGATGGGGCGCTCGGGCCGTTGGCTAGCTTCCGACCGACACACGCCTTGTTTCGTACCCCCCACCCCCGTTCCATGCGACGACTGCTTCTTCTGGCCCTCACGCTCGTGGCCGCGCCCGCCTTCGCCCAGGGCGTCTCCGGGATCGACATGAGCGCCATGGACCCCGACGTCCGGCCCCAGGACGACCTCTTCCGCTACGTCAACGGCCGCTGGCTCGAGACCGTCGAGATCCCGGCCGACCGGCCGCGCTACGGCTCCTTCGACATGCTCCGCGAGCGGTCCGAGGAGGACGTCCGCGCCATCATCGAGGACGCCGCCGCCGGCGCCGTGGTCGACCCCGACGCCCGGAAGATCGGCGACTACTACACGGCCTACATGGACTCGGCGCGCGTTGAGGCCCTCGGCATCGCCCCGCTCCAGCCCGACTTCGACCGGATCGACGCGGTCGCCTCCGTCGAGGACCTCGTCCGCTACTTCGCCCAGAACACGACGAGCTACGGCCCGGCGCCGCTCGCGGGCTTCGTGACCGTCGACGCCAAGGACTCCGACCGCCACGTCTACATGCTGTGGCAGTCCGGCACGAATCTCCCCGACCGGAGCTACTACCTCGAGGACCGGTTCGCCGAGACGCGCGAGGCCTACCTCGCCTACATCGAGACGATGTACGACCTCGCCGGCTGGGACGGCGGCGCCGAGGCCGCGCAGACCGTCCTCGCCCTCGAGACCCGGCTGGCCCAGGACCAGTGGACGCGGATCCAGAACCGCGACCCCGAGGCCCGCTACAACCCGATGTCCGTGGCCGACCTCGTGGCGATGTACCCGAACCTCCACGTCGGCGTGATGGCCGAGACGATCGGGCTGCCCGCCTCGCTCGACAGCGTCGTCGTCGGGCAGCCGTCGTACCTGGCCGGGCTCGATAGCACCCTCGCCGAGGTCCCGCTCGAGGACTGGAAGACGTACGCCCGCTTCCGCACGCTGGACGAGGCCGCGGGCCTGCTCCCGGCCGCGTTCGTCGAGGCCAGCTTCGACTTCAACGGCCGCGTGCTCAACGGCCAGGACGCCGACCGGCCGCGCTGGAAGAAGGCCGTCGGCGCCACGTCGGGCGCGCTCGGCGAGGCCATCGGCCGGGTCTACGTCGACCGCCACTACCCGCAGGCCGCCGCGGACCGGATGGACGAGCTCATCGAGAACCTCCGCGAGGCGTTCCGCCAGTCCATCGGCGACAACCCGTGGATGAGCGACGCCACCAAGGCCGAGGCGCTCCGCAAGCTCGAGGCCTACGTCTACAAGATCGGCCACCCCGACGAGTGGGAGGACTACTCGGCCCTCGAGGTCTCGGCCACCGACCTCATCGGCAACGGCCGCGCCGTCCGCGCCTGGGGCCTCGCCGACAACCTCGCGAAGCTGGGCGAGGCGCCCGACCGGACCGAGTGGGGCATGACGCCGCAGACGGTCAACGCCTACTACAACCCGGCCTTCAACGAGATCGTCTTCCCGGCCGCCATCCTCCAGCCGCCGTTCTTCAACGTCGAGGCCGACGACGCCGTCAACTACGGCGGCATCGGCGCCGTCATCGGCCACGAGTACTCGCACGGGTTCGACGACTCGGGCTCCCAGTACGACGCCGTCGGCAACCTCCGGAACTGGTGGACCGAGACGGACCGGGCCGAGTTCGAGGCCCGCGCCGACCGGCTCGTGGCCCAGTACGACGCCTACGCGCCGTTCGAGGACGCCAACGTCCAGGGCCGCCTCACGCTCGGCGAGAACATCGGCGACCTCTCGGGCCTGACCATGGCCTACCGCGCCTACCGCCTCTCGCTCGACGCGGACGGCGACGGCACGGTCTCGGCTGAGGAGGAGGCCCCGGTCATCGACGGGTTCACGGGCGACCAGCGGTTCTTCATGGGCTGGGCCCAGGTCTGGCGGATCGTCCACCGCGACGCCTACCTCCGCCAGCTCCTCCAGGTCGACAGCCACTCGCCGGGCGAGTACCGCGCCAACGGCCCGCTCGCGCACATCCCGGGCTTCTACGAGGCCTTCGACGTGCAGCCGGGCGACGATCTCTACCTCCCGGAGGCGGACCGGATCAAGCTCTGGTAGCACGGCCGCCGGCCGTCGCCGAAGCCGCACCGAGGCGGGCGCTCTCCCAGCGAGGGCGCCCGCCTCTTTCGTTTGGGTCCGTCCGCCTCGGTACCGCGGCGGGGACCCTCGCGTCGGGCGCGGGCGTGAGCGGCCCATGACCGAGCCCGAGACCCTGACGTTCGGCGCCAACCCGGACGTGCCGAACCACGACTGGCCGCTTTTGCTGTATCGCGGCGCGCTGGACGGCGCGGACGCCGCCGAGGCAGTCCGCCGGCTCGGAGCGAACGGCTGGGGCGGGGCGTGGACCGACGGCGTCTACCCGTTCACGCACTACCACAGCAACGCGCACGAGGTGCTGGCCGTCGTCGCCGGCTCGGCCCGGCTCCGATTCGGCGGCGCCGAGGGCGCCGACGTGGACGTCGAGGCGGGCGACGTGGCGGTGCTCCCGGCCGGGACCGGGCACCAGCGGATCGACGCCAGCGCCGACTTCTCGGTCGTCGGTGCGTACCCCGCGGGGCAGCACGACTGGGACCTCCGCCGGCCCGACCGGGAGGCCGCGCCCGTCCCGCGCGAGCGGGTGCGGCGGGTGCCGCGACCGGAGGCCGACCCGCTCTACGGCGCCGACGGCCCGCTCCTCGACCTCTGGCCCGCCCCGTGATGGACGCCGACGTGATCGTCATCGGCGCCGGGCTGACCGGCCTCGTCGCCGCCGCGGAGGCGGCCGAGGCGGGGCGACGGGTGGTCGTGCTGGATCAGGAGGGCCCGCAGAACCTCGGCGGCCAGGCGTGGTGGTCGTTCGGCGGCCTCTTCCTCGTCGACTCCCCCGAGCAGCGGCGGATGCGGATCCGGGACTCCCGCGACCTCGCGTGGCAGGACTGGCTCGGCACGGCCGGCTTCGACCGCGACGATGACGCGTGGCCGCGCCGCTGGGCCGAGGCGTACGTCGACTGGGCGGCCGGCGAGAAGCGCGACTGGATCCGCCAGCAGGGCGTCAAGCTCTTTCCGATCGTCGGGTGGGCCGAGCGGGGCGGCGGGCTCGCGACCGGGCACGGCAACTCGGTCCCGCGCTTCCACATCGTGTGGGGCACCGGGCCGGGGCTCGTCGAGCCGTTCGCCGAGCGGTGCCGGCGGGCGGGCGTCGAGTTTCGCTTCCGGCACTGCGTGACCGGTCTGAACCAGACCGCCGGCCACGTCGACGGCGTGACGGGCGACGTGCTGGCGGAGAGCACGGCCGAGCGCGGGGCGCCGTCGAACCGCGACGTCGTCGGTGCCTTCGTAGTCCAGGCGCCGGCCGTGGTCGTCGCCTCGGGCGGGATCGGGGCGAATCTCGACCTCGTCCGCCAGTACTGGCCCGAGCGGCTGGGGGCGCCGCCGGAGCGCCTGCTGGCCGGCGTCCCCGACCACGTCGATGGGCGGATGCTGGGCGTAACGGAGGCGGCCGGCGCGCGGCTCATCAACCGCGACCGGATGTGGCACTACGTCGAGGGCATCCGGAACCACGCGCCGGTCTGGACGCGCCACGGCATCCGGATCCTGCCCGGCCCGTCGTCGCTGTGGCTCGACGCGACCGGCGCGCGCCTCCCGCCGCCGTGCCTGCCCGGCTTCGACACGCTCGCGACGCTCGCCGAGGTCCGGCGGCGAGGGCACGAGCACTCGTGGTTCGTCCTCACGCAGCGGATCATCGAGAAGGAGTTCGCGCTGTCGGGTTCGGAGCAGAACCCGGACCTCACCAGCCGAAGCGTCCGCGGGATCCTCGGACGGCTCGGGTCGGGCGCCCCGCCGCCCGTCGAGCGGTTCAAGGAGCGCGGCGCCGACTTCGTCGTCGACCCCGACCTCGACCGGCTGGTCGGCAAGATGAACGCGCTCACCGACACGCCGCAGCTCGACCCCGCGCGGGTCCGCCACGAGGTCGAGGCGCGGGACCGCGAGATCGAGAACCCGTTCACCAAGGACGCCCAGATCGCTGCGCTCCGGAACGCCCGGAGCTACCTCGGCGACAAGCTGATCCGCGTGGCCCCGCCGCACCGCCTGCTCGACCCGAAGGCCGGCCCGCTCATCGGCGTCAGGCTCAACCTCCTCACCCGGAAAACGCTCGGCGGCATCGAGACCGACCTCGAGAGCCGCGCCCTCGGCGCCGACGGCCAGCCGGTGCCCGGCCTCTGGGCCGCGGGCGAGGCGGCCGGGTTCGGCGGCGGCGGCGTCCACGGCTACCGGTCGCTGGAGGGCACCTTCCTCGGCGGCTGCCTGTTCTCGGGCCGCGCCGCCGGCCGGTCCGTTGCCCATCACACGGCCTGACCGCCCCCGCCTCGGCACCGAGGCGGACCGCCCCACGACCCCATGCCCACGATTCAAAAGCTGATCGCCACCGAGCTCACGCCCGACTTCCGCCAAGCGGCGGCGCTCATCGACGAGGAGATCGACGGGCCGGGGCCGGGCGAGGTGCTCGTGCGCAACGTCGTGGCCGGCGTCAACGCGAGCGACGTGAACATGACGGCCGGGCGCTACCAGCCGGGCGTCCCGCCGCCGTTCGACCTCGGGTTCGAGGCGGCCGGCGTGGGCGAGGCCGTGGGCGCGGGCGTCGAGCACCTCGCGGAGGGCGACGCCGTCGCGTTCTCGATCCTCGGCCAGGGCTTCCGGAGCCACGCCGTGGTGCCGGCCACGCTGGCCGTGCCCGTCCCGGCGCCGTCGGCCGAGGCGCTGTCGGTCCTGGTGAGCGGGCTGACGGCGTCGATCGCGCTGGAGCAGGTCGGCGAGCTGAAGGCCGGCGAGACGGTCCTGGTGACGGCCGCAGCGGGCGGGACGGGCCAGTACGCCGTCCAACTGGCGAAGCGGGCCGGGGCGACCGTCTTCGGCACGTGCGGCTCCGACGAGAAGGCCGCGCTGCTCCGCGACCTTGGCTGCGACCGGCCGATCACCTACCGATCTGAGAACGTGAGGGCGGTGCTCCAGGCGGAGGCGCCGGACGGGCTCGACGTGGTCTACGAGGCCGTCGGCGGGGCCCTCTTCGACACGGCGCTCCGGGCGCTCGCCGTCCGGGGCCGGCTGATCTCGATCGGCTTCGTGGGCGAGTACGTCGACGGGCCGGAGCGCGTCACGGACGTCCGCGTGTACCACCGGCTCCTGGCGAAGTCGGCCAGCGTCCGCGGGTTCTTCCTGCCGCACTACGCGCGGCACTTCCGCGAGCACATGGGCCGGCTGCTCGGGCTCGTGGCGTCCGGCGAGCTCCGGGTGGCCGTGGACCCGACCACGTTCCGCGGCCTCGGCGCCGTCGCCGACGCGGTCGAGCACCTCCACAGCGGGCGGAGCCGCGGGAAGGTCGTCGTCTGGCTGGGCGAGGGCTGAGGCCGCCGTTCCCT
>CAXRFJ010000085.1:0-2339 GCA_964229475.1 Rubrivirga sp. | reverse complement strand
CCCTTTTTCGTGTCCCGGTCGGCCACCGCTCGCCGGCCCCGCCCCCCTCGGGGGGCCGTTCGGCACGGCCCCGCGGCTCTGCCGCGCTTGACCGTCCGGGCACCCCGGCGGTGTGCCCCCGCCCGGCGGTCACGCCGGCCGGTCGAGAGGCGCGCCGAGGCGGGCCTACCCGAACAGGGCGTCCTCCAGCCGGCGGACGGCGGCCTCCTCGTGGGCGAGCGCGGCCTCGCGGCTCTCGAACCGGCGCGGCTCGGCGCGGCGCGGCGCCGCCTCGGCCACGACCGCCTCGGCCTCGGCGCGCTCGGCGGCCTGCTCCGTGCGGATCTCCGCGGCGATCTGGTCCTGGAACGGCTCCTGGGCCCGCGCGAACATGACGTGGGGCTCCTCGACGGGGTAGCCCGCCGCCTGGCGCTCGCGGTACAGCTTGAGGCACCCGTTCCAGAGCGCCCGCCGGAGGCCCCACTTCTCGACCGAGTACGACCCCGCCTTCCGCTTGCCCTCGCCGTTGACCCAGTTGAGCTGGACGTAGAGCTTCGGCGTCGCCCCCTCGTCCTTCTCCCTCACCGAGAGGCCGACGACGCCCGTGTTGCTCCACGCCTTCCGCGGCCGCTGGGGCTCGTCGGGGATCGACGCCAGCAGCCGGTCGCGGTAGACGAGGGCCTCCTCGAGCGCGCCCTCCCGGCCGCCGTGCTTCGCGTCGGCGAAGAACTTCGAGAGGCGCTTGCCGTCGCGGCGCGCGCGGACCTGCCACCCGTGCGTCGGGTGGCGGCGCGGGTGCGCCTCGGAGGGCTCGATGTCGATCCGCGTGATGTGGTGGAGCCGGCGCGGTTCCGGCTGGCGCTCGTCGGCAGCGCCCGCAGTCTCAAGGGCCATCGGGTCGGGGTGAGTCGACGCGGGTCGGCCGCCGGGCGGCAGCCGAGGGTTAGCAGTCACGGACGGGGACCCGACCGAGGCGGACCTAGGCGGCGGCCGGGGCGACGGCCTCGACGCGCGTGATCTCGGGGACCGCGCGCCGGATCGCCTGCTCGATGCCGGCCCGGAGCGTCATCATGCTCATGGGGCACGTGCCGCAGGCGCCGAGGAGCTCGAGCTCGACGACCATGTCGTCGGTCACGTTCTGGAGGCGCACGCTGCCGCCGTCGGCCATGAGGTAGGGCCGGATGGCGTCCAGCGTCTCCTCGATCCGTTGGCGGAGCGCGGGATCGGCGGGGTCGAGGGTCGGGTCGTCAGCCATGTCCGCGGGGGGGAGCCGGAAGATACCACCGGGCGGGGGCCCGGCGGGGGGAGACGAGGACGCGGTGAGGGCCGCCGGTCCTACGCCGCCGGGCTACTTGTACAGAATCTCGATGGGCTGCGTCGGCGGCGCGTCGGCGTTGCGCCGCTCGACCTCGGCGGCGACGCGCGCGGCCATCTGCCGGAACGCCTGGGCCGTCGCGCTCTCGGGCTCGGCGAGGACGACGGGCGTCCCGTTGTCGCCGGCCTCGCGGGCCGCCTGCTCGATCGGGACCTCGCCCAGGACCGGCACGTCGAGCTCGGCCGCCAGCTTCTGCGCGCCGGCCTCCCCGAAGAGGTAGTACTTGCGGTCCGGGAGGTCCGGCGGCGTGAAGTAGGCCATGTTCTCGACCACGCCCAGCACCGGCACGTGGACGTTGTCGAACATCTTGACCGCCTTCCGCGCGTCCGCCAGCGCGACGGCCTGGGGCGTCGAGACCACGACGGCGCCGGTCAGCGGGACCGTCTGGACGAGCGTGAGCTGGATGTCGCCCGTGCCCGGCGGGAGGTCGATCACGAGGTGGTCGAGCTCGCCCCACGCCGCCTGCCCGAGAAACTGGCGGACGGCGCTCGACACCATCGGCCCGCGCCAGATGACGGCGTTCGAGTCGTCGACGAGGAACCCCATCGACAGGAGCTTGACCCCGTAGCGGAGGAGCGGGACGATGTGGCGTTCGTCGTTGAGCCGCGGCTTCTCGTCCTCCGGCACGCCGAACATCAGCGGGACGCTCGGCCCGTAGACGTCGGCGTCGAGAAGGCCGACCTTCGCGCCGGTCTCGGCGAGCGCGGCGGCGAGGTTCGCGGCGACGGTGCTCTTCCCCACCCCGCCCTTCCCGGAGGCGACGGCGATGAAGTTGGTGACCTGCGACACGCCGCGCGGGGCGGTCGGCTTCGGGGCGTCGTTCGGAGCGGCCATGGGGATGGAAGTCGTTTCGGTGGGGACCGGGAGGATGCCCAGCGGTTCCGGCTCCGTGGGGTGAGAAGCGGCGAAAAGCCCCCGGCCCGCGCCCCGCTCCGCCTCGGGGCCGAGGCGGCGGGGCTCACGCCTCCCGCCTCACCCCGTCCGC
>CAXRFJ010000084.1:0-5880 GCA_964229475.1 Rubrivirga sp. | reverse complement strand
GTCGAGCCGCGACAGCCGGGAGAAGATCCAGAGCGCGGCGGTCGCCGCCCCGATCGCCACCGCGATCGAGGCCGCGAACAGGGCGGGGTCGTAGCTCAGCGCCGCCGGCATCTCCATCGACGCCATCCCGGTGTAGTGCATCCCGGCGATCCCCACGCCCAGCACGGCCCCGCTGAGGACCGTCCGCCCGCCCGTCAGGCCCGTCCGCGTCCCGATCCAGAGGGCCGCCGCCGACGACGCGACCGCGATCGCGATCGAGAGGGTCGTCAGGGCGGCGTCGTAGGCGATCGGGATGCCGGCGTGGTAGGCCAGCATCCCCACGAAGTGCATCGACCAGATCCCGACGCCCATCCCGAGGGCGCCGCCGGCGAGCCACGCGAACCGGGACCGGCCCTCGGCGCGCGCCATCCGCCAGGCGAAGGAGAGGGCCGTGAACGACGCCAGGGTGGCGACGCCGTAGGAGAGGGCGACCAGGGAGGGGTCGTAGCTGGCGACCGACATGCGACGGGGGGAACGACGGCGTACACATCGGGAGAACCGCCCCTGGGCTTAACAGCAGGGAGGGTCAAAGCCCTAGATCACCCGCTCTTCGAAAAGCGGCGGCGCCCGTCGCGCCGGCCGCCCACTCTCCATCCCCGATCCTCCATCGGCTCCCCTCCGGCCCTCTAGCTTCCCGTCCCCCAGTCCGAACTCCCAGGGCCGACGCCCGCCTGACCCCCATCGACGCCCCCACCCACGGCGACCGCACCGACACGTGCGGCGCGCTCCGCGAGGGCGACGCCGGCCGGACCGTCGTGCTCAAGGGCTGGGTCGACCAGCTCCGCAACTTCGGCGGGCTCAACTTTGTCGACCTCCGCGACCGCTACGGGCTCACGCAGCTCGTCTTCTCGCCCGAGCTCAACGCCGACCTCGCCGCGCTGGCCGAGAAGCTCCGCATGGAGGACGTGATCTCCGTCCGGGGCGAGGTCCGCGTGCGGGAGCGGAAGAACCCGGAGATGGCGACGGGCGACGTCGAGGTCTACGTCACCGACGTCGAGGTGCTGGCCGTCTCCGAGCCCACGCCGTTCGTCGTGTCCGAGAACGACCCGAAGGCGACGCGGCCGGGCGAGGACCTCGCGCTGCAGTACCGCTACCTCGCCCTCCGCAAGGCCCGGCTCCAGCGCAACCTGATGCTGCGGTCGCGCCTCTACCAGAGCGTCCGGAGCTACTTCCACGACCACGAGTTCGCCGAGGTCGAGACGCCGGTCCTCATGAAGTCGACGCCGGAGGGCGCGCGCGACTACCTCGTGCCGAGCCGCGTCCACCCCGGCCGGTTCTACGCGCTCCCGCAGAGCCCGCAGACGTACAAGCAGATCCTGATGATGGCGGGCTTCGACCGCTACGTCCAGATCACGAAGTGCTTCCGCGACGAGGACCTCCGCGCCGACCGCCAGCCGGAGTTCACCCAGATCGACGTCGAGATGGCGTTCGCGACGGAGGAGATGATCTACGGCCTCGTCGAGGGCCTCATCGCCCAGGTCTGGCGCGACACGCGCGGCATCGAGGTCGCGACGCCGTTCCCGCGGATGCCGTACGCCGAGGCCATCCGCCGCTTCGGCTCCGACAAGCCGGACCTCCGCTTCGGCATGGAGATCGCCGACGTGTCCGAGCAGGTCCGCGGCTCGGCGTTCAAGGTGTTCGAGGGCATCCTCGACGACGGCGGCGCCGTCGTGGCGATCCGTGTCGAGGGCGAGGGCGACCGCGGCCGGAAGCCGATGGACAAGCTCGACAAGGACGTCGTCCGCAAGCAGATCGGGGCCGGCGGCCTGTTCTACGCCAAGCTCCCGAGCGACGGCTCGGACTTCAGCCAGTCGGTCAAGGACGAGGTGTTCGCCCGCGACAAGATGCAGGCCGTGATCGACGCGGTCGGCGCCGAGGCCGGCGACCTCGTGCTCGTGCTGGCCGGCCCGCAGCCGAAGGTGTTCGAGCAGATGGGCGACCTCCGCCTCCACATGGCGAAGGAGACCGGGCTCGTCCCCGAGGGCGCCGACGGCCCCTGGGCGTTCCTCTGGGTGACGGACTTCCCGCTCCTCGAGTGGGACGAGGACTCGGGCCGCTACCACGCCATGCACCACCCGTTCACGGCGCCGACCGGCGAGGACATCGGGAAGCTCCAGAGCGACCCGGGCGCGGTCCGGAGCCAGGCCTACGACCTCGTGCTGAACGGGTCCGAGATCGGCGGCGGCTCGATCCGCATCCACCGCTCGGACGTCCAGAGCCGGATGTTCGAGCTCCTCGGGATCGACGCCGAGGAGGCGCAGCGGCGGTTCGGCTTCCTCCTCGACGCGCTGAAGTACGGGGCCCCGCCGCACGGCGGCATCGCCCTCGGCCTCGACCGCCTCGTGATGCTCCTGACGGGCGCGAGCTCGCTCCGCGACGTCATCGCGTTCCCCAAGACGCAGCAGGCCACCGAGCTCATGTCGAGCGCGCCCGACTACGTCGACGCCCAGCAGCTCAAGGAGCTCCACATCGACACGACGGCCGAGACGCCGGCGGTCTCGACGACGCGGCTCTCCGAGAACCCGACCTAGACGGCCCCCCACCGCCGGGCGAGGAGACGCACCGCGGCCCCCTCCGCCGCGGCGCCGAGGCGAGATCAGGCCCGTCCGCCGGCCTCGCGGGTGACCTGGCCGTCGGCCAGCCGGTACACCACGTCCACGCGCTCCAGCGTCGACTCGTCGTGGGTGACCATGAGGAGCGACCGGCCGCGCTCGCGCGTCATCCGCTCCAGGAGGTCGAGGATGCGGGCGCCGGTGCGGGCGTCGAGGTCCCCCGTGGGCTCGTCGGCGAGGACGAGCGCGGGGTCGTGGGCGAGCGCGCGGGCGAGGGCCACGCGCTGCTGCTCGCCGCCCGAGAGGCGGTCCGGGAACGCGTCGGCGCGGTCCTCGAGCTCGACCTCCTCCAGCAGCCGGCGGGCGCGGCCCTCGGCGGCGGGCGCGCCGTCGAGGTCGAGGAGGAAGCGGACGTTCTCGGCGACGGTCAGCGTCGGGACGAGGTTGTAGAACTGGAACACGAACCCGACGTGGCGGCGGCGGAAAAGCGTCCGCTCCTTTTCCGACAGGTCGCCGAGGGAGACGCCGTCGACCGTGACGGTCCCGCCGTCGGGCCGGTCGATGCCCGAGACGAGGTTGAGGAGCGTCGACTTGCCGGCGCCGGAGCGCCCGACGAGCGCGCCGACGGCCCCGCGCTCCATGCCGAGGTCGGCGCCCTTCAGGACCGCGCGCGTGGCGTCGCCCTCGCGGTAGCGCTTGACGACGCCGCGGAGGTCGAGGACGAGGTCGGCCGCCTCGGGGGCGCCGGCGAGGCGGGCGGGGTCGGTCGAGACGTCGGGCATCGGTCCGGGGGTGTCGGGGTCCGACGCCGCCCCGCGTGCGGGGTTTTCCCGACCCCCGGCCGCTCCGTGACCCCGCCGGCGCGCCCCGCGGCCGTGGCTACGTTCCCCGCCCCCCCACGCCCTCCCGCATGCACCGCTTGACCGGCGCCCTCGCGGCGCTCGCCCTCCTCGCCGGGCCCGCGCTCGCCCAGACCGACGCGCTCCCCGAGACGAACGACGCGCTCTTCGCCCCGCTCGACCTCCCCGCCCCCACGCCGTACCGCTCGGCCGACGGGCGCCCCGGGCCGGCCTACTGGCAGAACCGGAACGACTACGAGATCGCCGTCGCCCTCGACCCGGCCACGCACACCGTCTCGGGCACCGTCACCCTGACGTACACCAACGAGAGCCCGCACGACCTCGACTTCGTGTGGATGCACCTCGAGCAGAACCTGTTCGGGACGGCCTCCCGTGGGGCCCGCCGCACGCCGCCCGACAGCCGCTGGCGCGGCTCGTTCGCCGACGGCGGCTACCGCCTCGGGACGGTCACCGTCGCCGGCCGGCCCGTCGAGCCCGTCGTCGACGACACGCGGATGCGGCTCGACCTGCCCGAGACGCTCGAGCGCGACGGCGGGCGCGTCGAGATCGTCGTGCCCTACTCGTTCGTGATCCCGGAGTACGGGGCCGACCGGATGGGCCGCCTCGAGACCGAGCGCGGCACGGTCTACGAGCTCGCCCAGTGGTACCCGCGCGTCGCCGTGTTCGACGAGGTCCACGGCTGGAACACGATGCCGTACCTCGGCCAGGGCGAGTTCTACCTCGGCTACGGCGACTTCGAGGTCGAGATCACCGTGCCGTCGACGATGACCGTCGTCGCGACGGGCGAGCTCCTCAACGAGGGCGACGTCTACACCGACGCCCAGCGCCGGCGGCTGGCGGAGGCCCGCGAGAGCGAGAGCCGCGTCTACATCGTCCCGCCCGACGAGGTCGGGACGCCCCGCGCCACGCCGCGACGGACGGGCACGACGACGTGGCGCTTCCGCGCTGAGAACGTCCGCGACGTGGCGTGGGCCGCGAGCGAGGCGTTCATCCTCGACGCCGCCACCGCGGCCGTCGAGCTGGAGGACGGCGGGACGAACGACGTCCTCATCCTGAGCGCCTACCCCCACGAGGGCCTCGGGACGCCCGACAACCCGGGCTGGGAGGAGGCCACGCGGTTCGGCCGCGCGAGCATCCTCAACAACAGCCGCTGGTACCCCTACCCCTACCCCGTCGCGATCTCCGTGGCCGGCGTGGTGGGCGGGATGGAGTACCCGATGCTCCACTTCTCGAGCGTCCGGGCCCGGTTCATGTCGCTCTTCGGCGTCGTCGACCACGAACTCGGCCACAACTGGTTCCCGATGATCGTCGGCTCCGACGAGCGGCGCTACGCCTGGATGGACGAGGGCTTCAACTCGTACCTCAACACGTTCTCGAACGTCGCGTTCTACGACGAGAACGAGGACCCGACCATCGCCGGCTACGGGATGAGCGACTCGGCCCGCGTCGTCCGGCTCACCGAGGGCCCGGCCGCGGCCGAGTTCCTCCGCCAGGGCTACGCGGCCGACCAGCCGGTCATGACGTACCCGGACCGGCTCCGGCCGCAGGCGCTCGGCTGGCTGGCCTACCGGAAGCCGGCCAAGGGCCTCCTCCTCCTCCGCAACGAGGTCGTCGGGCCGGAGCGGTTCGACGCGGCCTTCCGCGAGTACATCCGGCGGTGGGCCTACAAGCACCCCCAGCCGGCCGACTTTTTCCGGACCATCGAGAACGTGACCGGCGAGGACCTCGACTGGTTCTGGCGCGGCTGGTTCTACACGACCGACCGGTTCGACCAGGCCCTCGTCGCGCTCACCGTCGACGGCGACGACGCCGTGGCGACCGTCGAGAACCGGCTCGGCCTCGTCCTCCCGACGACCGTCACGTTCACGTTCGCCGACGGCTCGACGGAGACGACCGTGATCCCGGCCGAGGCCTACTTCTCGACCGACACGGCCGGCGCCCGCGTCCCGCTCGGCGGCCGGACGCTCCTCTCGGCCCGCATCAACGCCTCCGGCGCCTACCCGGACGACGACGCCTCCAACGACGCCCGCGACCTCTAGCGCGGGCCGCCCGCCTCGGCGATCGCGCCGAGGCCGCCGGGGCCGTCAGCGGCCGACGAGGGCGCGGAAGCCGTTCAGGAGCCGGTGCGCGCGGGTCGCCCGCGACGCCGTCACCTCGACGACGTCCTGGACGCCCTCCACCCCGGCGGGCGCCTCCGGGGCCACCAGCCCCATGGTCCAGTCCGGGAAGGAGCGCGCGTCGACGGGGCTGCGGTACAGGACGAGGACGCCTTGGTGACGCGGGTCGGCCTGGATGCGTGAGAACAGCGCGTCGACGGCCGGCTCCGGGCCCTCGATCGCCTGCATGATGTTGCCACCGTGGTAGGCGAGCACGCCCGTCACGCCGTCGGCCGCATTGTTTCTGCGACTGGCCCGGACGATCTGCACGAG
>CAXRFJ010000083.1:0-3463 GCA_964229475.1 Rubrivirga sp. | reverse complement strand
ACCTCTCCGGCTCGGCCTCGGCCGGGGCCTACCTCTACGTGGCCTCCGAGGCGCCCGGGTTCACGGAGTTCTTCGGCTTCGCGCCCGACTTCACGTCCGGCGCGCTCTCGGTCAACGGCGACGACGCCGTCGAGCTGTTCTACGACGACGACGGCTCGGGCGGCGGCAACGCCGCTGTCGTCGTCGACACGTTCGGCGACGTCGACGCGACGTCCGGCGGCTGGCTCTACACCGACGGCTGGGCGTACCGGACCGACGGGACGGGCCCCGACGGCGGCACGTTCGTCGAGGGCAACTTCACGTACAGCGGCGTCGACGCCCTGGACGGGGAGACCTCGAACGCCACCGCGGCCACCCCCTGGCCGATCGGGACGTACTCGCCCGACGCCGACGACGCCGACGCACTCGCCGCCCCGGCCGCCGCGCTCGCCGAGACGATGGCCGAGGCGGTCCGCCTCGGCGCCGTCACGCCGAACCCGGTCGGCAGCCGGGCGACGGTCGGCTTCGCCGTCCGCGAGGCCCAGCCGGTCACGGTCGGGCTGTACGACGTGATGGGCCGGCGGGTCCGGACGCTCTTCGCGGGCACGCCGCAGGCCGAGACCGCGGTCGCCGTGCCGATCGACGCCAGCGGCCTGGCGGCCGGCGTCTACGTCGTCGTCCTCCAGGGCGAGACGGTCCGGGCCACGCGCCAGGTCACGGTCGTCCGCTAGCGCGGCCGGCCGACGGGCGGCGCCCGTCGAGAGACCGCGGGCCCCCCGTTCTTCGGAGCGGGGGGCCCGTCGTGTGGAGGGGCGGCGGGTGTCTGGACGACGGCCCTCCAGGGCGCGGCGGACGGCGCCCGTCGGCGGGGAGCGCGGGGGCGCGGGGCGGCCGTTCGGTCCCCCCGCCCTATCCTGGCCGTACGGCTTGGCCCACCCCCGGAGGTCCGTCGGCACGGCGGACGCGGCGCCGTCGCATCCACCCTCCCCGACCGCCCATGTGGCTCTCTCCCTCGGCGCTCGGGCGCCCGCTCGCGCTCGCGCTCCTCCTCGCGCTCCCGGCCTCCGCGGCCACCATCACCGTCGACTCCGGCACCGACGACGGCGTCGGCTGTACGCTCCGCGAGGCCATCGTCGCGGCCGACACGGACGCGCCCGTCGGCGGGTGCGTCGCCGGCGACGACCTCGGCGACGCGATCGAGTTCGCGGTCGGTTCGGTCACGCTCACGGTCGGCCCCGTGACGGTCACCGAGGAGCTCGACATCGTCGGGCCGGTCGTGATCACCGCGGCGCCCGGCAGCCCGATCCTCGTCGTCACGGGGAGCGAGACGGTCGACGTCGCCGACGTCACGTTCCTGGGTGGGTTCGGCGACGGCGGGGGCCTCCGCCACGCGGGGACCGGCCTCGTCCGCGTCTTCGGCGGCACGTTCTCCGGCAACCGGGCGCCGATCAGCGGCGGCGGCATCTGGGTGGGCGAGGCCGCGACGCTGTTCGTCGACGGCACCACGTTCTCTGGCAACCGGGCCGACGGCACCGCCGCCGTCGACGGCGGGGGCGGGGGCCTCTTCTCCGACGGCGGCGCCGTGACGGTCGTCAACGCGACGTTCGTCGACAACCGGGCGCTGGGCGCCGACGGAGCGGGCGGGGCCATCCTCAACCCGTTCGGGGCGCCGCTCCTCATCGAGAACACGACGTTCGACGCGAACCGCGCGCTCGGCGTCGGCGGCGCGATCGCGACGACCGGCCCGGCGGCCACGATCGTCAAGGGCGGGGCGATGCTGGACAACCGGGCCGGGACGGCGCCCGGCCACGGCGGCGCGCTCCACGTCGGGGACGGCGGCGACGTGGAGCTCAGCGACGGCCTGACGGCCGTCGGGAACCGGGCCGAGTCGGGCGGCGGCTTCTGGGTCGGCCCGATGGCGACGCTCACGCTCAAGGGCGTGACGGTCTCCGGCAACATCGCCCTGGGCGACGCGCTCGGGCAGGGCGGCGGCGGCATCTTCGTCGACCGCGGCACGCTGTCCGTCGAGGTCGGGACGACGCTCCCCTCGTCGATCGTCGGCAACCGGGCGGTCGGGACGGACGGCGCCGGCGGCGGGCTCTACGTCGACGGCGGGACGGTCACGATCCACGACGCGACGATCGCGGGCAACCGGGCCCAGCGCGCCGGCGGCGGGATCGAGGTCGTCGGCGCGGCCGGGCCCGCCGTCGTGAGCCTCTCGGGGTCCGACCTCTCGTTCAACGTCGTCGCCACGAACCCCGGCCACGGCGGCGGCCTCCACACGTCGCCGGGCCCCGTGACGGTCGGGCTGGCGGACAGCTTCGTCTCGGCCAACGAGGCCGGCGCCCGCGGCGGCGGGATCTGGATCGGCGCCGGCACCACGCTGACCCTGGCCGGCACCGACGTGGCCCTCAACCTCACCCGGCCCGGCCCCGGCCACGGCGGCGGCGGGATCTACAACGACGGGGGCACCGCCACGATCGCGACGGCGACGATCCTCGGCAACGCCACGGGCGGCGGCGACACGGGCGGCGGGGGGATCCTCGCGACGGGCGGCTCGACGACGCTCCGCCGGAGCACGGTCACGGAGAACCACGCGAGGCGCGGGGGCGGCATCGCGGCGCTGCCCGGCGCGGCCGTGACGGTCGAGAACACGACGGTCTACGGCAACGCGGCCCGCTTCGGCGGCGGCGTGTTCTCGCAGGAGGGGACGATCGCGTTCGACAGCGCGACCATCGCCGAGAACGTCGCCGAGATCGGCGGCGGCGGGCTCTACAACCAGAACCCGCCCAACATGGGCGTCCCGTTCGTCACGCTCACCAACTCCATCGTCGCCGACAACACGGCCAGCAACAAGCCGAACCTCGCCGGCCGCCACGCCTCGGGCGGCCACAACGTCATCGGCACGACGCCCGCCACGCCGACCTTCCCGGCCGCGCCCACCGACCAGGTCGGGACGGACCCGCTCCTCGGGCCGCTCGACGACAACGGCGGGCCGACGCAGACGGCGGCGCTCCTCGCGGGCAGCCCGGCCATCGACACCGGCGACACCGCCCTCGACGTCGACCAGCGCGGCGAGATGCGCACCGACCCCGACGACGTCGGCGCCATCGAGTTCTTCGAGTCCGGCGACCCCGCGCTGGTCCTCGTGCTGACGGGCGTCGTCGACGGCCCGCTCCCGGGCGGCCTCCCGAAGGCGGCCGAGATCTACGTGGCCCAGGACGTCGCGGACCTCTCGCTCTACGCCATCGGCTCGGCCAACAACGGCGGCGGGACCGACGGGCCGGAGTTCTACCTCTCCGGCTCGGCCACGGCTGGCGACTACCTCCACGTCGCCTCCGAGGCGCCCGGGTTCACGGAGTTCTTCGGCTTCGCGCCCGACTTCACGACCGGCGCGCTCGGCGTCAACGGCGACGACGCCGTCGAGCTGTTCTACGACGCGGACGGCGCGGGCGGCGGCGGCGCGGCCAGCGTGATCGACACG
>CAXRFJ010000082.1:0-5159 GCA_964229475.1 Rubrivirga sp. | reverse complement strand
TCGCGGCGGTCGAGACCGACATCTGCTTTATCGGCCACTCGCACCGGCAGGCCATCGTGTCCGACACGATCGGCGTGTTCCGGGTGCGGCCCGGGCACCGGTTCCTCGTCAACGTCGGGAGCGTGGGGCAGCCGCGCGACCGCGACCCGCGGCTCGGGTTCGCCCTGTTCGACACGGACGCGTTCGCGGTCCAGCTCGTGCGCGAGCACTACGACCACGCCAAGACCGAGGCGGCGATCCTCAAGGCCGGCCTGCCCGCGCGGCTGGCCAAGCGGCTCCGCGCCGGGACCTGACCGACGCGGCGCCCGTCCGGGTCAGGCGACCTCGGGCTGGACGTGGGCGATGGCGAGGTCCGACTGGACCATCTCCGCGGCGAGGGCCTCGACCGTGACGGCCGGCTCCCAGCCCAGCTCGGCCTTGGCCTTCGACGGGTCGCCGAGGAGCTGGTCGACCTCCGTCGGCCGGTAGTAGCGGGGGTCGACGCGGACGACGACGGCGCCGGTGTCCTCCCGGATGCCGATCTCCTCCTCGTTCTCGCCCTCCCACCGGACGGCGATCCCGGCCGCCTTGAACGCCATCTCGCAGAAGTGGCGGACGGTCGTCATGGAGCCCGTCGCGAGGACCCAGTCGTCGGGCGCGTCGTGCTGGAGGATGCGCCACATCCCCTCGACGTAGTCGCGGGCGTGGCCCCAGTCGCGCTGGGCGTCGAGGTTGCCGAGGTAGACCGTGTCCTGGAGGCCCAGCGAGATCCGGGCGGCGGCCCGCGTGATCTTCCGCGTCACGAACGTCTCGCCGCGGCGCGGGCTCTCGTGGTTGAACCGGCTCCCGGTCGAGGCGAACATGCCGTAGGCCTCGCGGTAGTTCACCGTGATCCAGTAGCCATAGAGCTTCGCGACACCGTACGGCGAGCGCGGGTAGAACGGCGTCGTCTCGGACTGCGGGACCTCCTGGACCTTCCCGTAGAGCTCGCTCGTCGAGGCCTGGTAGAAGCGGCAGGTCTCCTCCATCCCGAGGATCCGGATCGCCTCGAGGAGACGGAGCGTGCCGAGCGCGTCCGAGTTGGCCGTGTACTCCGGCGTCTCGAAGCTGACGGCCACGTGGCTCTGCGCGGCGAGGTTGTAGACCTCGTCGGGCTGGATCTCCTGGACGAGCCGGATGAGGTTCGTCGAGTCGGTCAGGTCGCCGTAGTGGAGCCGGAACCGGACGTCCTCCTCGTGGGGGTCCTGGTAGAGGTGGTTCACGCGCTCCGTGTTGAACGACGAGGCGCGGCGCTTGACGCCGTGGACCTCGTAGCCCTTCGACAGGAGGAGCTCCGAGAGGTACGACCCGTCTTGGCCGGTGACTCCGGTGATGAGGGCGCGGGGACGGCGGGAGGTGTCGGACATCAGGCGGCGGCCTCCGCGGAGGCGTGGGTGTCGAGGTACCAGGCGTAGGTCGAGGCGATGCCCTCCCGGAGGCCCACCGAGGCGGACCACCCGAGGTCGCTCAGGCGGCTCACGTCGAGCAGCTTGCGGGGCGTCCCGTCGGGCTTGTCGGTGTCCCACTCGATGGGGCTCTCCGACCCGACGACGTCGCGGATCAGCTCGGCGAGCTCGCGAATCGCGAGGTCCTCCCCCACCCCGACGTTGAGGAGCCCGTCGGGCGCGGCCGCGCGGATGTCGGCCTCGGGGAGCCGGAGGACGAAGGCGATCGCGTCGGCGAGGTCGTCGGCGTGGAGGAACTCGCGCTTCGGCGAGCCGGTGCCCCAGAGCGTGACGGGCGCGTCGGAGCCGTCGGGCGCGGCGCCATTGGCCTCGTGGAACCGGCGGATGAGCGCCGGCAGGACGTGGCTCGTCGCGAGGTCGAAGTTGTCGCCCGGGCCGTACATGTTGGTCGGCATCAGGCTGACCGTGTCGTCGCCGTGCTGGCGGTGGAGGCCCTCGGCGATCTCGATGCCGGCGATCTTGGCGATGGCGTACGGCCGGTTCGTCGGCTCGAGGGGCCCGGTCAGGAGGTGCTCCTCCTTCATCGGCTGCGGCGCCAGCTTCGGGTAGATGCACGACGAGCCGAGGAACACGACGCGCCCGGTCTCGCCGAGGCCGGCCTCGTGGGCGGCCGTCATCACCTGGTAGGCGATGGCGAGGTTGTCGGTGACGAAGTCGGCCGGGTAGTCGCGGTTGGCGAGGATCCCGCCGACCTTGGCCGCGGCGAGGACCACGTGCGTGGGGCGCTCGGCCTCGAAAAAGCGACGGACGGCCGCGCCGTCGCGGAGGTCCAGCTCGGCGCTCGTCCGCGTGACCATCTCCACGCCGTCGGCGTCGAGGCGGCGGACGACGGCGGAGCCGACGAGGCCGCGGTGCCCGGCGACGAAGACGCGGGACTCGGGGGTGAGGGCGGGCATGTCCGGGGAGAGGGGGCGCGCGGAGAAACTACGCCGGGGCCGAAAACGGGGAGCCGGTATCGCCGGCCTCGGCGCGAAGCTTGAACGACCTCTGCCCTGCCCCCGCCTCAGCGGACGACCACCAGCGACCGGCTCGCGACGTCGCCCGCGGCCTCCAGCCGGACGAGGTACGTCCCGGCCGCGAGCGCTCGCGCCCCGACTTCAACCTCGTGCCGCCCGGCCGCGACCTCCCGGTCCAGCGCGACGGCGACCTCCCGCCCCTGCACGTCCAGCACGACGAGCCGGACCGGCCCGGCCTCAGGCATCGTGAACGCCACCCGCGCCCCTCCGGCCGCCGGGTTCGGCCGTGGGGCATCCAACACGAGCCCGTCGATTGCTTCCGCCTCGGGCAGCCGGTCGCCAATGCGGAGCACGAACCGGTCGGTCGCGGCAGACGGGTCGGCGAGGTCCGCCAGCGGCACCTCGGCCCACTCGCTCGCCGAGGCGGCCTCGAACGTCACCGACGACCGGCGCCGGACGTCGACGGTCCCGCCCGTCACGAGGTCGACGAGCGTCACCGGAGCGCCGGGCGGCAGGCCGTCGGCCTCCCACGAGAGCGTGAACCCGGCGCCCGTTCCGCGGAGGTCGAGGGCGATCGGGACCTCTGCGGCCGCGAACGGCCGCGCGTCGAGGCCGAGCAGCGCCTCGCCCGATCGCGAGCCGACGAGGGCGTAGCTCGTCGCCGGGGGCTGGAACTTCTCGACGTCCTCGGCCACGTCGAAGGCGGCCCGAGTATCGTCGTCGAAGACGAGCGTGAACGCGGCGTCCGCCAGCGGGCGGCCATCGGCGTCGATACCGTCGAGACGGAACGCGATCTGAGCACCGGACGGGGCAAGCGCGGCGGTGCGAGCCGAAGATCCCTCTGGGACCTGGGCCGACGCCGGGATCCGGAGGTAGCGCGGAGCACCATTCTTCCGCGGCCCCTTGGCGCGGAACCGGACGGCGCCCCACGGCTCGATGATCGTCGGCGCGTCGTCCCACGACCGCGTGACGGGGTCGTAGACGTAGAGCGGCGTGGCGACGCCGAACGCCCCTGGCCAGGACTCGGCGTCGGTGAGGTCGACGGCCCGACCGAACGGGTTCGCGAGGTAGTTGAACCGGCTCCCCGTCGTGTTGAGTTCGACGATGACGTCGTCGTCGTTGACGGGGCGGTCGGTCGAGAGCGTGAACGGGAGCGGCCGGCTCACGCTGACGTCCGGGTTGCCCGCGGCGCGATCGTAGAAGAACCACCGGAAGGCGTAGCCCAGCCGGAGTTCCTCTCCCTCCCCCGTCGACGGCAGCCACATCGCCTCGTCGGCGTCATAGGCCGTCCACAGGTTCGGGGACGCGTTGGGGTAATAGCCGGGCACGCCACGGACGAGGTTCTGGGCGGCCAGGTCGTCGATGGTTACCCCCTCGGCGGGCACGCCGAGGTAGCGGAGGCCGCGCGGGCCGTCGACGACGACGGACGAGGTCGGTCCGAACTGGGAGAGGTCGGCCACGTAGGCCGCCCCGCGCTGACCGTCGGCCGCCGGCGCCCCGATGATCAGGCGCCCGCCGCTCAGTGCGACCGCGTTCCCGAACGCCTCCCCTGCGGTACCCTGTAGGAGACCGACCTCGGTCCAGCCCGCGTCGAACGTGTAGACCCGGACCGCGTCGAACGTTAGCGTCCCGATCGCGAGCCGGTCCCCGTCGAGCGAGAACGACCAATCGCTGGAGGACAGCGCCCCGGTCGCGTCGATCTGCTGCGTCTCGACCCACTCGCCGTCCGTGAGTTCGTAGGCAGTCGCGTGCTTCACGTTCGAGCCGCGGACTCGCCAGCCGATCACCGCACGGCCTCCTTCCATGGCGAGGCCATAGCCGAACCGCAACGCGTCGGGGGCGGACGGCGAGATCGTCTGGGCCTCGACCCAGTCTCCATCGACGCGAACGTACGAGAACGCGGCCCCCTCTGGCCCTTCGAGGAGACAGCAGCCGTAGTTCATGGCCCCAACGAGGAGCCGGTCCCCGTCCAGCGCGAGCGCCCGTCCGAAGTTGTAGGGCACCGTGTGCTGGAACGGAAGCGTCAGGCGGCGGTCCAGAACCCCGCGGTCATACAACTCGACGCGCCCCCCGAAGTAGATCCCCTCGGCCCCCGGCGCGCCGACCGCTAGGCGCCCCCCGTCGATGTCGAGCCGCCGGCCGAGCGACCCGTAGTCACTGCTGGAGTACTCGAGCCGCTGGGTGAGCACCCAGCTGTCGCCGTCGAAATGGTACACATAGACGGCGCCAGAGGGGTTGCGCGGGGCCCCGACGGCCAAGGTCAACCCGTCCACTGCGACGCTCGACCCAAACGAGGGATCGTCCTCCGTGAGGGTCTGGACCAGGGCCCACCCCGAGCCAGACCGGCGATACACGAACGCAGCGTCGGTGCCCGGAGCGCCCACGACGGCCCATTCCTCATTCAGGGCGACCGAATTCCCGTAGACGTCGGCAGGGCCGAGCGTTCCCGGGTCGAGCGGGCTGAGGGTCGGGCCGCCAGTTTGCGCGGAGACAGAGAGGACGGTAGCGAGGACGAGGTAGACAGGACGCATGAGCAAGCAGGAGAGCGCGCGCGACGCAAGCCCACCCCCGCTGCCGGTCCGCGCCGAGCTTGGATCAATTGCATAAAGATGTCATGCGTGTATTCCCATTCGCGACGGCATCATCGTGCCGGCTCCGTTCGTCCCCCCCCGCTGACGAGAGGCTGTACCCATCGGCCTTCGCACACCGACTGCCTTCC
>CAXRFJ010000081.1:0-2795 GCA_964229475.1 Rubrivirga sp. | reverse complement strand
GGCCCGTCGCCCCGGGGCCGCCGCGGAACCCCTCGTCTCAAGCCGGGCGCTCGCGCCTAGCGCTTGAGCTGGACCGTCTCCTGCAGCAGCTCGTCCGACGTCGTGATGACGCGGGCGTTGGCCTGGTAGCCGCGCTGGGCCACGATCATGTCGGTGAACTCCTGGGCGAGGTCGACGTTGCTCGACTCGAGCGCGCCCGAGACGACGCCGGCCGCGATCTCGGCCCCGGAGCGGCCCACCTGGAGGTCGCCCGAGGAGGCCGTCGTGGCGTAGAACCCGTCGCCGATCTGGCTCAGGCCGTCCGGGTTGGCCACCATCCCGAGCGCCACCTGGGCGACCGGCCGGCGGACCCCGTTGGAGAACGAGAGGATGATCCGGCCGTTCTGGTCGACGCCGAAGTCGACCAGGGCGCCGGCGGCCGAGCCGTCCTGCGCCGAGACCGAGGCCGTCGTCGAGCCGCCGTACTGCGTCACGGCCGTGAGGTCGAGGTCGAAGGCGAGGGCGGACCCGTTCGGGAACGTCCCGCCGATCTGGACCTCCCCGCCGCCGGTGAGCGCGCCGGTCTCGGGGTCGAACGTGAGGTCGCCGCCGGTCACGGTCAGGGCCGTCTCGGTCTCCCCGTCCACCAGCTTGGCGCCGACGACGGACCACGTGTCGTCGGCGGTCTTGACGACCTCGAACACGGCCGTGTGGGCCGTGCCGGTCCCGTCGTAGATCACCGACGACATCGTGACGGGGTCGTCGGTGCCGGTCTCGCGCGCGGCCGAGAGGTTGCCGGCCGCGGTCACGGTCGCCGTCTTGACGGGGGCGGCCGTCGCGGAGCCGTCGATGCGGACGTCCTGGAGGGCGCCGGTCGTGACCGTGCCGTCGGGGCCGGCCATCCAGCCCTGGACGCGGAGGCCGCCGGCCGTCACGAGGTAGCCGTCGGCGTCGAACTGCATGGCGCCGTGGCGGGTGAGGACGGTGCCCTGGGCGCTGTTGGCCAGGAAGAACCCGTCGCCGGCCACGGCGAGGTCGGTGGCGAGGTCGGTGTACTCGAGGGCGCCCTGGCTCCAGATCTGGTCGACGGCGCTGACGGACACGCCGTTGCCGACGTTCGAGACGATGGACGGGTTCGAGCCGAGGAGCCGGCCGCCGGTGGAGACGCGCTGGGCGAGGGCGTCCTGGAACAGGACGCGGGACCGCTTGAACCCGGCCGTGTTGACGCCGGCGATGTTGTTGCCGATGACGTCGAGGCGGAGCTGGTTGGCGCGGAGGCCGGTGATGCCGGTGCGGAGGGAGCGGATCATGGGGGAGGTTGGGAGGGCCGCGGCGTCGGTCGGTCGGCCGCGGCGCCGGCGTCCCGGTGCGCCTCGGGGGCGCGGTGGGTCCAGCCGGGTGGAAGGAAAAACGAGGGGCGGAGGCCCCGGGGTCAGAGGAGGAGGGCGCTGTCGATCTGCGTGACCGCGCGGTCGCGCATCTCGTCGGGTGCCAGCGCCGTGACGACGGTCCGGTTCGGGACGTTGACGACGAAGGCGGCGTCGGGCCCGAGGAGGACGGCGTCGCGGGCGCCCTTGGCGTCGAGGGTGTCGAGGGCCTCGGCGATCCGGGTGCGGAGCGCGTCGGAGAACTCGATGCCCCGGTCGTCGAGCCGCTCGGCCGCGTGGGCCGAGAGGGCGACGGGCCGGTCGGTGGCCCGCTCGAGGAGGTCGGCGAAGGCCGGGCCTCGGGGGGGCGCCGCGCCCGGCGTCGCGGGCGGGGCCGGCGGCATCGTGATGCGGCCGGCGATCTGTTGGACGGTCATGGCATAGGCGGGGGGGAGGTGGGGAGGGAAGGTGCCGGGGGGGCGGGGGTCAGAGGACGGCGCGGAGGGCGTCGAAGGCGAGCGGCCGGCCGCCGATCCAGAGGGCGACGCCGTCGGCGTCGACCGTAATCCGCTCGACCGGGCCCGTCGTGACGGCCGTCGCGCCGACGGGCTGGCCGTCGGCGCCGATGGCCGAGACGGAGACCGAGTAGGCGCCGGCCGGGGCGGCCGAGCCGTCGGCCCGCGCGCCGTCCCACGCGATCGCGTGGGCGCCGGCGCTGAGCGACCCGGAGCGGAGCGTCCGGACCACGGCGCCGTCGGCGTCGCGGATGGTCAGCTCGACCTCGCGCGCTGCGCCGTCGAGGCGGACGGGGACGTCGACGGCCGCGCCGCCGTCCCAGTCGAGCGTGGCCCCGGCCATCTCGACGGTCTGCCCGATGAGGGCCGTCGCGGCCTGGAGGTCGATCCGGCCCGAGAGTTGGCTCGCCATGTCGGCCTGCCCGGCGTGGAGGCCGTCCACGGAGCCCGCGAGGGCGGCGAGCTGGCTGGCCTGGGAGCCGATCGCGGCGTTGATGTTCGTCAGCTGCTCGACCTGGGAGAACTGGGCGAGCTGGGCGGCGAACTCGTGGCCGTCCTGGGGGCTCGTCGGGTCCTGGTTGCGGAGCTGGGCGACGAGGAGCTGGAGAAACTCGTCGCGCCCGAGCTGGGCGCCGCCCGGGCTCGCCGTGGAGGAAAAGGCGGAGGCCGCCGCGCTGGCGGAGGAGAGGGGAGACATGGGCGGGGCTAGCCGATCCACTCGCGCCGGCCGGGGGCCGCGCGCGGGGACAGGGTGGGGGTGTCGGGGGAGGCCGCCTCGGGCGCGGCGTGGTCGGTGCCGCCGGGGGCCGCGGACGGGCGGGAGCCGCGCCCGGCCGCGCCGTCGCCGTCGGGGTGGGCGCCCGCGTGGGCACCCGCGCCGTCGAACTGGAGACGGACGGGCTCGGAAAAGTGCGCTTCGAGGGCGTCCCGGATC
>CAXRFJ010000080.1:0-2565 GCA_964229475.1 Rubrivirga sp. | reverse complement strand
GCCGCGGCCGCATCCTCGAGCAGGGCACGATGGTCCTCGTCCTCGGCGAGGCGCCCGACGGCGCGCCCCGACGCTTCCGCGACGTCGACGGGCACCCGGAGCTGATCCGCGTCGCGCTCCCCGACGACCCGTGGAGCGTCCCGCCCGGGACCGACCAGCAGGTCCGGTTCGACCGGATCCGCCGCGCGCGGACGGCGTCGTAGGGCCGCCCCGCCGTCTTTGACTCGCCCCGCCTCGGTGCCTCCGCCGAGGCGGGGCGACCCGTTTCCGCCCGCCCCCGATGCCCGACCTCCCCCTCGCCGTCGGTGCGCTCCCGTTCGTGGGCGAGCTGGCCGCGCTCTTCGCGGCCGGCCTCCTCGTGGCGTACCTGTGCTACCGGGTCCGCCTCGTGCCCATCGCCGGGTTCTTGCTCGCCGGCGTCGCCGTCGGGCCGAACGCGCTCGGGCTGGTGACCGACGTCGAGCTGGTGAGCGAGCTGGCCGAGGTCGGCGTGATCCTCCTCCTGTTCTCGATCGGCGTCGAGTTCTCGCTGGGGCAGATGGCGCGGCTGGCGCGGCCGATCTTCCTGGGCGGGGGGGCGCAGGTGGCGCTGACCGTGGCGGCCGTCGCGGGCGGGCTGATCGTGCTGGGCGTCGGCGTCGGGGCGGCCGTGTTCACGGGCTTCCTCGTGGCCCTGAGCTCGACGGCGATCGTGCTGAAGGTGCTCGCCGAGCGGGCCGAGACCGACACGCCCGTCGGGCGCGTGGCCCTGGCGATGCTCCTGTTCCAGGACCTCGCGATCGTGGTCATGGCGCTCCTCGTGCCGATCCTGGCGGGGGAGGGCGGCGAGCCCCTCGAGGTCGCGTGGGCGCTCGGGAAGGCCGCGCTCGTGGTGGCCGCCGTGCTCGTCGGCGCGCGGCGCGTGGTGCCGCTCGTGCTGGAGCGCGTGGCGCAGACGCGGCGGACGGAGCTGTTCCTGCTGGCCGTCGCGGCGGTCTGCCTCGGGACGGCGTGGGCGGCCTCGCTCGCGGGCGTGAGCCTCGCGCTGGGCGCGTTCCTCGCCGGCCTCCTCGTGTCGGAGAGCGACTACGCCGAGCACGCCCTGAGCGAGATCCTCCCGCTCCAGACCCTTTTCACGGCCGCGTTCTTCCTGTCGGTCGGGATGCTGCTCGACCCGGCGTTCCTCCTCGACAACGTCCTGTGGGTGGCCGGCGCGGCGGTCGGCGTGCTGCTCCTGAAGGGCGGGCTGGCGGCCGTCAGCGCCCGCGCGATGGGGTACCCGCTCGGCGTCGCGCTCGCGTCCGGGCTCGCGCGGGGGCAGATCGGCGAGTTCTCGTTCGTCCTCGCGCTCAGCGGCGCCGAGGTGGGCCTGACGCCCGGCGGGCTCGGCGAGGCCGGGAGCCAGGGGCTCATCGCCGTGACGGTCGTGCTGATGCTGGCGACGCCGGGCCTCGTCGCGCTCGCGCCCCGCCTCGCGGCGCTCGGGCGGAAGGTGGAGAACGACGCCGCGCCCAGCGCCGGCCACGGCCACGGCGTCGACCTCGAGGACCACACGATCGTCGTGGGCTACGGGCCGGCGGGGCGCCGGCTGGCCCGCGTCCTCGGCGACAGCGGGATCCCCTACGCCGTCAGCGACCTCAACCCGGAGAGCCTCCGCGACGCCGACGCCGACGGCGCCGAGACGGTCTACGGCGACGCCGCCCGCGAGCCGATCCTCATCGGCCTCGGCGCCGAGCGGGCCAAGCTCCTCGTCGTCGCCATCAACGACCGCGACGCGACGCGGCGGATCGTGGCCGTCGCCCGCCACCTCAACCCGACGCTCCAGATCCTCGCGCGGACCCGGTTCATGGCCGACGTCGAGCCGCTCACGCGGGCTGGCGCCGATGTGGTCGTGCCGGAGGAGCTCGAGACGACGGTCCGTCTCTTCGCCCACGTGCTCGGGGCGTACCTCATCCCCAAGGACGAGATCGAGCGCCAGGCCGCGCTCGTGCGCCAGGACGACTACGGCGTCCTCCGCGGGTCGATCCAAGAGGCCCACCTCATGGTGCTCCAGGGGCTCGACGAGGAGGGCCTCCACACGCGCGCCGTGGCCGTCCGCCCCGGCGCCCCGGCCGCGGGCCAGACGCTCGCCGACCTCGCCCTCCGCCAGCGCCACGGGATCACCGTCATGGCCGTCCGCCGCGGGCGCCAGACCGTCGGGAGCCCGGCCGGCGACTTCCGCGTCGAGGCCGGCGACCGGCTCGTGATGGTGGCCGAGGCCGACCAGTTCGCGGCCTCCGCCGACCTGTTCCGCGCGCCCTGACTCCCACCGGCTCGCTCCGCCTCGACGCCGAGGCGGAGGGGGCTACGGGAGCCGCCAGACGGCGACGACGGCGGGCGTCGTGAAGCCCTCCGTGCCGCCCTCGACGCGCCGGTCGACCGGGTCGACCCGGGCCGCCTGCCCCCGGTGGTACTCGCCGGGCAGGTAGGCGACGACGTGCCGGCCGTCGGCCGTGAACGCGACGTCGGCGACGGCGCGCGGGTGGGCCCAGGTGGCGAGCACGTCGCCGGTGGCGGCGTCCCACACGGTCAGGGTCCCGTCGCGCG
>CAXRFJ010000079.1:0-2209 GCA_964229475.1 Rubrivirga sp. | reverse complement strand
ACGGCCTGCCGGACCCACCGCGCGGCGACACCGAGGACGGCGGGGGTCGTGAGGGCGACCGCGGCGAGCCCCACGGCGACGGCCCAGCCCGGCCACGGCCGTTCGCGGGCCGCCGCGTACCGCACCGCGAGCGTCAGCCCGGCCCCCGCCAGCACGAGCGCGACGGCGGCCGAGAGGGCGAGGTCGCCGGGCGACCGGAGCGCGCCCCACAGAAAGTCGGAGGCGAGCAGCGCGGGGTCGAACAGGAGCGCCGGCCGGCGCGTCCCGTCGAGCCACCGCACGGGGACGTCGGCGAACAGGAGCGCGTAGCGGGACCCGACGACGGCGACCGCGAACGCCGCGAGCGCGGCCACCGCCCGCGCCCACGGCCGGCCGACGGCCTCGGCCGCCCGCGTCGCGCGCACGAACACGGCCCCGAGGCCGGCGAGCAGCCACACCATCAGCACCACGGCCCACACCGCGGCCACGTTGCCCGCCTGCCGCCGCCGCTCGGCGGCGAGCGCCTCGACCTCCGGCACGCCGACCTCGACGCGCCCGAGCGGGCTCCCGTCCGGCCCCGCGAGCGTCGCACCCGGGCGGGCGTTCGAGAAGCGGACGAGGAACGGGACGGGGGCCCCCGGCCGCCACGCGTCCGCGATGTCGTAGTCCTGGAGGTACCGGTTGCGGACGGGGACGGCGGCCTGGACGACCTGCGACACGCGGACGGCCCCCAGCACCTCCCCGCCCGCCCGGATCGGCGACCACACCACGAGCGCGCTCCGGTTGTCGTCGCGGACCACGCGCGTGCGGAGCGAGTCGGGGGGCGGGCCCGAGAGGCGGGGCACGTCGGGCCCGTCCCAGGCGACGACGGTCCCGTCCGCCGCGACGACCTCGATGGACGACCGCTCCGGCAGGGGCCGCCGGGCGAGCGCGCCGAGCGCGGCCGGGTCGACCTCGTCGCGCCGGAGCGCGGCCTCGACCTCGGGGAGCGCCGCGACGGCCTCGGCCTGCTGGCGCATGGCCTCGAGGAGGTCCGCCACCTGGGCCTGGACGTAGGCCGCCGTCTCCAGCCGCGCGCGCTCGACGTCGCCCCGGCCCACGGCGTCGGCGCGGAGCGTGCCGACGAGGAGCGTCCCCGCCACCAGCGCCGCCAGCGCGGTGGCGCCGCCGAAAAAGACGGCGCGACGACGAGACAGGACGCGCGAGCGGGTCACCGGGGCGGGGCGAGGGCGGCCCGCAAGCTAGGCCGACTCGGGCCGGCCCACCGGCGCGCTACCGACCGCCCGTCCGGACCACGGAGCGCTGGTCGATCCGGATCGACGACAGCTCCCACTCCTCGTCCACGACGCGGTGGAGGACCCGGACGCTGAGGGGCGCGCCGCCCGACTGCGGCCAGTAGCGGCCGGTCGCGCTCTGGCCGTCCTCGCTCGAGGAGGGCTCCGAAAAGGCGACGCGCGACGGCGGGTAGCGGCGGAAAAAGTCGCGGAGCACGTGCTCGGCCTGGGCCCGCCGGAACATGCCCCCCTGCCCGAACAGGACGATCTCGACGCGGCCCGACGCGTCGGCGAGCACGGCGTCCGGGTCGGCGCTCTCGAGGCCGTCGGCGACGCGCTGCAGCACGTCGTCCTGCGGCACGGCGGGCGCGCCGCCGACGAGGAGCGTGGTGAGCAGGAGGAGCGCGGCGAAGCGCGAGGCCAGCGTGGCAGGTCGCATGTAAGCGGGCGGTGTCATCCCGGGGTCCGACCGAGCAAAAGGTAGGCCGAGCGGCCGATCCCCCACAACGGGGGGAATCCCGCTCGCCGCGCGTGCCCGCTGTCGGACACCCTGTCCGGTCGCGTGGTCACGCGAGGTCGACGACGGTGACGCCGTCGCCGCCGCGGTCGAACGGGGCGACGGCGAACGAGGCCACGTCGGGCCGGGCGCGGAGCTGCTCGTGGATGGCCTGCCGCAGCGCGCCGGTCCCCTTGCCGTGGAGGATCTCGACCGACGGGACGCCGCCGACGAGCGCCTCGTCGACGAACCGCTGGACCCTGGCGAGCGCCTCGTCGACCCGCTGGCCGCGGAGGTCGATCCGGACCTCGGCCGTCGAGACGGCCGCCGAGCGGGACTCGCCGCGCCGCGACTTGCCCGGCGCCCGCGCCGCGAGCCGGGCCGCCGTCTTCCCCTTCGTCGGCGGGCCGCCCACCTTCGTCAGCCGCCCCGCGTCGACGCGGCTCTGGAGCGCGCCGAG
>CAXRFJ010000078.1:0-2244 GCA_964229475.1 Rubrivirga sp. | reverse complement strand
CGGCGCTCTCCGCCGCCGACGCCGCGGCGTCCCGCGCCCGCCACAACCGGCTGCCGGGCGGCAGCTTCGGCGTCGTCGAGCGCGGGGTCGGGGCCGACCGCACGACCCTCCTGAACGACGGCGGCGTGGCCGCAGGCCCGGTCCCGGCCCGCCTCGTGTGGCAGCGCGACGAGGCCGGCGCGCTCGCGCTCGCCTGGGAGCTCACGCTCGAGGAGGCCTCCGGCGAGCACGTCTGGCTCGCGAGCGTCGACGCCCGGACGGGCGCCGTCCTCGCCCAGACCGACCTCGTCGTCCACGACACGTTCGGGCACGACACGTTCGGGCACGCGCCCGAGGCCGAGCAGGTGCCCCGGTCGCCGCTCCTCGGCGACGCCTGGATGCTCGCCGCTCCGTCCGCCTCGGCGAGCGCGTCGCAGGTGCCGGGCTACCGCGTCTACGGGCTGCCCGTCGAGGCCCCGATCTACGCCTCCACCACGCCCCCCGCCGACGGCCGGACCCTGATCTCGAACCCGGCCGAGGCGACGGCCTCGCCGCAGGGCTGGCACTCGACCGGCTCGACGAGCTACACCACCACGCGCGGCAACAACGTCCACGCCTACACCGACGTCGACGCGAACAACAGCCCGGACTCGGGGAGCAGCCCGAGCGGCGGCTCCGGCCTCGTGTTCGACTTCCCGCTGAACCTGAACCAGGCGCCGAGCGCCTACCGGCCGGCCTCCGTGACCAACCTGTTCTACTGGAACAACGTGATCCACGACGTGCTGTACCAGTACGGGTTCGACGAGGCGTCGGGCAACTTCCAGGTCAACAACTTCGGCCGCGGCGGCTCCGGCAACGACGACGTCCGCGCCGAGGCCCAGGACGGCTCGGGCACGAACAACGCCAACTTCTACACGCCGTCCGACGGCTCGCGGCCCCGGATGCAGATGTACATCGGGACCTACTCGAACCCCGACGTCGACGGCAGCTTCGACAACGGCGTCGTCATCCACGAGTACGGCCACGGCGTCTCGAACCGGCTCACGGGCGGTCGGACACAGGCCGGCTGCCTCGGCAACGCCGAGCAGATGGGCGAAGGCTGGAGCGACTGGTACGCCATGATGTTCACCCAGCGGCCGGGCGACTCGCGCACGCAGGCCCGCGGCATGGGGAACTACCTCTTCGACTTCGGCCCGAGCGGCGGCGGCATCCGGCTGGCGCCCTACTCCACCAGCTTCTCGGTCAACGACTACACCTACGGCGACACGCGGTCGATGTCGGCCGTCCACCAGATCGGGTTCGTCTGGGCGACGATCCTCTGGGAGGTCACCTGGGACATGATCGACGCCCACGGCTTCGACGCGGACCTGTATGACGCGGGCGGCTCGGCCGGCAACCAGATCATGCTCCAGCTCGTGACCGAGGGGATGAAGCTCCAGCCGTGCTCGCCGGGCTTCGTGACGGGCCGCGACGGCATCCTCGCCGCCGACCAGGCGCTCTACGGGGGCGCCCACCTCGCCACGCTCCAGGCCGCCTTCGCGCGCCGCGGGCTGGGCTACTCGGCCAGCCAGGGCTCCTCGAACCGGACCAACGACAACGTCGAGGCCTTCGACTCGTGGCCGACGCCGGGGAACGACGCCCCGACGGCCGCCTTCTCGGTCTCGTGCACCGACCTCGCCTGCCAGTTCACCGACGGCTCCTCGGACTCCGACGGCTCGGTCGTCTCGCGGTCGTGGAGCTTCGGCGACGGCGCCGGCTCGTCGGCCACGAACCCGTCGCACACGTACGCCGCCGGCGGCTCGTACACGGCCACGCTGACGGTCACCGACGACGACGGCGCCACGGGCTCGACCTCGCAGACCGTCACGGTCACGGCCCCGGGCGGCGGCTCGATCACGCTCCAGGCGTCCACGCGGCGGTTCTGGTGGTGGTCCTACACCGACCTCTCGTGGACCCCGGCCGACGGCGGCACCGTCGTCGTCTACTCCAACGGCAGCGCGCTCGGCACGACGGCCGACGACGGCGCGGTGACGGTCAACATGGGGACCGGCGCGTCCGGGACGTACAGCTTCCAGGTGTGCGAGTCGGAGAGCGGCGGGACGTGCTCGAACGTCGCCACGGTGTCGTTCCTCACGGCGCCCAGCCCCCGCGCCTCGGCCCTCGCCGCGGACGCGGGCCCGGCCCCGACGACGCCGCCCGACGGCCCCGACGTGCTCGTGATGCCGGGCGCCGACCTCGCCGCCGTCGAGACGGAGGCGCGCGTGA
>CAXRFJ010000077.1:0-8971 GCA_964229475.1 Rubrivirga sp. | reverse complement strand
TCGAGTGCAGGACCGCCAGCTCGGCCGCGCGCTTGACCACATGGCGCGGGACCTCGTCGCCCTCCGGCGTCCGCACGACGACGTGGCTGCCGGGCGTCCCGCCGCCCACGTGGAGCCACACATCGTTCGGGCGGGCCACCTTGAACGTGAGCTTGTCGTTGTCCTTGGCCGTCCGGCCGACGAGCACCTCGTAGCCCTCGACGTCGTGCGTGTCGTAGTCGGCGAGGGTGGAGGACTTGCGGGCCATGGCGGTGGGATCTTGCGGGCGCCCCAACCTAGCGCCCGGTGCGCACGCGCCTCCTCCACGATCCCTTCGACGCCGCCGCCGTCCTCCGTGACGGCGGCCTGTGCGCGCTCCCGACGGAGACGGTCTACGGGCTCGCCGCCCGCGCCGACGACGCCGACGCCGTCCGCCGTGTGTTCAGGGCGAAGGGCCGGCCGAGCGACAACCCGCTCATCGTCCACCTCGCCGACGCCGCCGACGCCGGCGCGGTCGCCCACGTCACCGCCGTCGGCCGGGCGCTGCTCGGCGCGTTCGCGCCCGGGCCGCTGACGGTCGTGCTCCCCGCGCGGCCGGGCCTCCCGCCTGCCGTGACGGCCGGCCTCGACACGGTCGCGGTCCGCGTGCCGGCCTCGCCCCTCGCGCGCGCCGTGCTCCGCGAAACCGGCCCGCTCGTGGCGCCCTCCGCCAACCGGAGCGGGCGCCCCAGCCCGACGACGTGGCAGGCCGTGGTCGACGACCTCGACGGGCGGATCGACGCCGTCCTCCCGGGCCCGCCGACCGACGTCGGCATCGAGTCGACGGTGGTGGACGCGACTGGCGCCGCGCCGCTCGTCCTCCGCCCCGGCGCCGTCACGCTCGCCGCGCTCCGGCGGCTGTTCCCCGACGCCCGCCCCGTCGGTGCCGACGCCGAGGCCGCCCGGCGGTCGCCCGGCACCCGCCACCGGCACTACGCGCCGCGCGCCCGGGTCCGCCTCGTGGAATCCGCCGCCCAGGCCGAACCGTCGGCCGAGGCAGCCTGGATCGGGCTCTCGACGCCCCCGCCGGGCTACGCCCAGGCGACGGTCTGCGCCGACGCCGCCGAGTACGCCCGGCGCCTGTTCGACGCCTTCCGCCGCGCCGACGCCGCCGGCCTCGGGCGGATCGACGCCGCGGCGGTGCCGGAGATCGGGATCGGCGTCGCGCTCATGGACCGCCTCCGCCGCGCCGCCGCGGGCTGACTACCCGCCGATCACGCCGCGCCCGACGTACATCAGGACGAAGAGCACGATCCAGAGCAGGTTGCCGATGCCGAGGCCGGCCGCGAGCCGCTTCCGGCCTGACTCGGCGTCGGGCGTGCCGGCGCCGGCCACGAGCTTGTTCCACCCGCTCCGGATGAGGAACAGCTGGACGAGGACGAGGAGCAGCCCCAGCGTCAGCGCCGTGTGGTAGGCCCAGTGGTTGTACTGGATCTCGAAGCCGACCTGGCGGCCCAGCACCCAGTTCGCGATGGCGAACACGTAGAACAGGATGGCCGAGCCGTTCATGGCGGCGATCACCTTGCCGCCCTCGGCGGTGCCGGGACGCATCGCGCTGCGGGCCAGCGAGGGGACCGCGGCGGCCATCCCGAACCACGCCGCGGCGAACAGGACGTGGAGGGCGAGGACGACGGTATGGACGAGGGGGAGCATGGTCCGAGGTGAGGGGCGGGCTCGAAGCTACGGGCCGTCTGTGACGCCCACGACGGCGTCCAGTTCGACTTCCACGAGGAGTTCGGGCGCGATGAGCGCCGCCACCTCCACCATCGTCGCCGCGGGCGGGTGCGCGCCGAACGCCTCCGCGTGGGCGCGCCCCACCGCCTCCGCCTCGGCGATGTCGACCACGTACATCCGCGTGCGGACCACGTCCTCGGGCCGGCCGCCGAGCGCCGCGAGGGCGTCGAGCGCCGTCGCGAAGGCGGCCCGCGCCTGGGCGTAGGCGTCCGGGCCCGCCGCCGTCGTGCCCGACACCGCGACCACGTCGCCGATCCGCACGGCCCGGCGGTAGCCGTACCGGCCCTCCCACGGGGCCCCGCTCGTGACCGACCGGCGCCGGCTCACAGCGGGACGACGACCTGGACCGGCATCGCGACGACCTCCTCGTCCCCGAACACGTCCGGCATCAGGAGGTGGACCGCCGCGCCCGACGCGATCCCGATGGCCGCGCCCACGGCGACGTCGCTCGGGTAGTGGACGCCGTGCCACACGCGGGCCACGCCCATCGCCGTCGCCCACACCGCGGCCGGCGCGATCACGTACCACTCCGGGTAGCTCAGCCCCACCGACGTCGCGATCACGAACGCCGACGACGTGTGGCCGGACGGGAACGAGTGAGGGTCGAAGATCTCGTCGCCCTGGTGGCCGCGGTCGCGGGCGTCGACGCCGTCAACGGCGACGTACGGACGGGGCCGCTGGATCAGGTTCTTGAGCGCGAACGTGACCCCGAAGTTGAGCCCCTGGGCGGCCGTCAGGCGGAGCGCCGGGTCGAGGTCGGCGCCCACGAGCGCGCTCCCGGCCCAGAGCGCCGGCGCGGCCCCGAAGTAGATCGGGTACGCCGACGCGTTGACCGCGCGCATCGGGAGCGCCACGCCCGGCCGCTCGTCGTCGTACACCGACCGCAGGAGGACGACCTCGAACGGCTCCGTCTTGGGCGGGAGGTTCGTGGTGTCGACGGGCGCCTCCTGGGCGGACGCGGCGGCGGCGAGGAGGACGGCGAGCAGGACGAGACGGCGCATGGCCCGAAGCTACCCGCTCCCCTGCTGGGGCCGTCCCCCGAAACGAGCGCCGCCCGAGCCGGAGCCCGGGCGGCGCGGAGTCGCCCCGCCTCGACGCCGAGGCGGGCGGAGCCAGAGGGCTAGGCGTCGACCAACTCGTCCTCGTCGACGTCCTCGTCGGACGAGGCGGCGGCGGCCGGGACCATGCCGAGCGCCTCGCGGACGGCCTGCTTGACCTCCTCGCGCTGCTCGGGGTTCTGGCGCAGCCACTCCTTGGTGGCGTCGCGGCCCTGGCCCACGGTGTCGTCGCCGTAGGAGTACCACGAGCCGGACTTCGAGATGATGTCGTGCTCGAGCCCGAGGTCGATGAGCTCGCCCAGCGACGAGACGCCCTCGCCGTAGATGATGTCGAACTCGGCCTGCCGGAACGGCGGGGCCACCTTGTTCTTCACGATCTTGACGCGCGTCCGGTTGCCGACGACCTCCTGGCCGTCCTTGATGGCGCCGATCCGCCGGATGTCCATCCGGACCGACGAGTAGAACTTGAGCGCGCGGCCGCCCGACGTCGTCTCCGGCGAGCCGAACATGACGCCGATCTTCATCCGGATCTGGTTGATGAAGATGAGGATCGTCTTGGTCCGGTTGATGGTGCCGGTCAGCTTCCGGAGGGCCTGGCTCATGAGCCGGGCCTGGATGCCGACGTGACTGGCGCCCATCTCGCCCTCGATCTCGGCCTTCGGCACGAGCGCCGCGACGGAGTCCACGACGACGACGTCGAGCGCGCCGGAGCGGACGAGCATGTCGCAGATCTCGAGGGCCTGCTCGCCGGTGTCCGGCTGGGAGATCAGCAGCTCGTCCGTGTCGACGCCCAGCTTCTCGGCGTAGGTCGGATCGAAGGCGTGCTCGGCGTCGATGAACGCGCACGTCCCGCCCATCTTCTGGGCCTCGGCGATGATCTGGGTCGCGAGCGTCGTCTTGCCCGACGACTCGGGGCCGTAGATCTCGACGATCCGGCCGCGCGGGACGCCGCCGATGCCGAGGGCGTGGTCGAGCGTGAGGCTCCCGGTCGAGACGGCGTCGATGGAGACGGGCGGGGCGTCGCCCATCTTCATGATGGCGCCCTTGCCGAACTGCTTGTCGATCTGCTTCATCGCGAGATCGAGCGCCTTCGACTTCGCGGCGGCGTCGGCGGGGACGGTGGAGGGGGATTTCGCCATGAGGGCAGGGCTCCGGAGAGCGGCTTGGAATGAGGTGAGGGCCGGACGGTGTGGCCCCTCAGGCACAGTGGGATCGCGACACGATACCGCCCCAGGGTGACAGCGCCGCGTCACGGCCTACCGGCGTCTAGACCACCCGGGAGGATACACCTAACCCGCGCCCTCCGGAAAAGTTGGGCGGCCCGCCGAGGCCGCGGAGGATTCGTGCGGCCCCCTACCCCTTCCGCAGGAGCTGGCGGCGGACGCGGTCGAGCGCGGCCGTCGTGGAGAGCGCGACGTTGACGGCCCGGTCGGTCGTGAACTGGAGGCGGACGGCGCGCTGCGTGTCGCCGTCGTCGTAGGCCAGCCACACCAGCCCGACCGGCTTGTCGGGCGTCCCGCCCGTGGGCCCGGCGATGCCGGTCGTGGCGACGCCGACGTCGGCGCCGAGGCGGGCGCGGGCGCCGGCGGCCATCGCGCGCGCGACGGCCTCGCTCACGGCCCCCTCCGCCTCGACGAGCGCGGGCGGCACGCCGAGCAGGTCCGCCTTCGCCTCGTTGCTGTACGCCACGACGCCCCCGCAGAACACGGCGCTCGCGCCCGAGACCGCCGTGACGCGCGCCGAGATGGCCCCGCCCGTGCAGCTCTCGGCGACCGCCAGCCGGAGCCCGCGCGCCCGGAGCATGTCGTTGACGACGGCCTCGAGCGACGTCGTGCCCTCGCCGAACACGAGCGTGCCGAGCGCGTCGCGGACGGCGTCGGTCGCGGCATCGAGGTCGCGCCGGGCGGCCTCGCGGTCCTCGCCGCGCGCCGTGAGGCGGAGGCGGACCTCGCCGAGGCTGGGGAGGTAGGCGAGCGACAGCCCGCCGGGGAGCGCGTCGGCCTGCTCGGCGATCATCCCGGCGATGAGGCTCTCGCCGCGGCCGGCCGTCAGGAGCGTCCGCGAGAGGACGACGCCGTCCTGCCGCTCGACGAGCCGGGGGAAGACCGACTCCTCCATGATCGTCTTCATCTCGTGGGGGACCCCGGGCACGACGACGACGACCTGGGACCGGCCGCCGACCTCGCGCTCGCCCCACAGGCCGGGCGCGCTGCCCTTCGGGTTGAGGAGCGCCTCGAAGCCGACGGGCGCCTCCGCCATCACCCGCCCGATCTCGGGCATCGTCCGGCCCCGCGACTCGTAGCGCGCCCGGATCCGCTCGAACAGCTCCTCGCGGAACTCGAGCTCGACGCCGAACGCCTCGGCGACGGCCGCGCGCGTCACGTCGTCGTGCGTCGGCCCGAGGCCGCCCGTGACGACGACGAGGCGGGCCCCCTCGGCCGTCGCCCGCTCGATGGCGCCTGCGATCGCCGGGACCTCGTCGCCGACCGTCTCGCTCCTCCGGAGGTCCACGCCGGCCTCGGCGAGCCGCTCGCCCAGCCACGCGGCGTTCGTGTTGACGATCTGCCCGAGGAGGATCTCGTCGCCGACAGTGAGGAGGTGGCCAGTCATCGGGAGGCGGGTGAGGCGTGGGGGACGGAGGGGCCGCCTCGGGGCGGGCCTCGTCAACCGAGCAGGGGCGGCGCGGTGCCGCCCTCCGCCCCGGAAATCCGCCGCGACGGGCTGGGCCGGGGAGCGTCGGGCGCTCCTCCGCGGGCCCGCTTCCCCCCGAGCCCGGGATCGATGGCGCGACGGACCTCGTCAGCACGCTCCCGCCGCCGACCGACCGCGCGGCGGGACGACTGCGTGGCGGATCAGGCGGCGCCACCCCGTGCCGCGCTCCAGGCCGCGGGGTCGCGGCGCCAGTCGCGGAGCACGTCCCACGCGCCCTCTCCCAGTGCGCCCGACTCGCGGGCCGCGTCGGCGAGCGCGGCGAAGTCGGTGAGCGTGACGAGCGGGAGCCCGGCCTCGGCGAACGCCCGATCGGCCTCGGGGAAGCCGTAGGTGAAGACCGCCAGCACGGCGACGACGTCCGCGCCCGCCTCCCGGAGCGCCTCGGCCGCGCTCAAGACCGAGCCGCCCGTCGAGACGAGGTCTTCGACGAGGACGACCCGCTGACCGGCTTCGACGCGCCCCTCGATCCGGTTCTGGCGCCCGTGGCCCTTCGCGGCGCTGCGGACGTAGCTGAACGGGAGCCCGGCGCGGTCCGCCAGGAGCGCCCCGTGCGGGATGCCGGCCGTCGCCGTGGCCGAGACCGCGTCGACCTCGCCGGCCTCGGTGAGCGCGCGGAGGAAGGCCGCGGCGACGCGCGTGCGGACGTCCGGGTAGGACAGGATCAGCCGGTTGTCGGTGTAGACCGGCGAGAGCCGGCCGCTGGCCCACGTGAACGGACGGTCGGGGCGGAGGGCGACGGCCCCGATGCGGAGCAGGTCGGCGGCGATCGCGTCGGTGGGGCTCACGGGGCGGGCGCGGGCGGGCGGCGGAAGTAGAGGACGCCGGTGTAGACCGTCACGGCGGACGTCACGAGGAGGAACGCGAGCGCGGCCGGCGAGGCGAGGGCGGCGTAGAGGAACCGGCCCAGGTCGCCGAGAAATCCGCCCAACTGGCGGGCGTGCGAGCCGGCGAGGAACACGAACGCCGTGATGAGGAACGTGAGCTGCCACGCCGTCTTCCACTTGGCCGCCGTCGAGGTGCGGAGCGGCTTGCCCTGGCGCTCGCGGATCGAGCGGAGCGCGGTCACGGCGAAGTCGCGCGCGGCGATGGCGCCGATGGCGAGCCACGGGAGCCACGCCCCGGCCGGCGCCGTCAGCCCCTCCCCGATCGGCTGGAGGAACGGGATGAGGAAGAAGGCCCCGAGCACCAGGATCTTGTCCGCCAGCGGGTCGAGGACCTGGCCGAGGCGGGACGAGACGCCGTACTCGCGGGCGAGGCGGCCGTCGAGCCAGTCGGTGATGGCGGCCAGGATGAACAGGGCCGCGCCCGCGAGCTGCCCCCAGAACGTGCCGGTCCAGAGGAGGTACAGGCACACCGGGGCGGCCACGATGCGGCCGACGGTCAGGGCGTTGGGGACGTGCTTCATCGGGGGGAGTGCGCCCGGGTCGGGGGGCACGCCAAGATACCCCGGGGCGCGGGCGCTTGAGGATCCGGCGAAGGGTGCTGCCATAACGGCAATTCAGCTCCCTTGGCACGCGCCTTGTCGGTATCCATGGAGGCCGCGCGGGCCTGACCGGACGGCAGACGCCCGGCTCGGATCCTCCCCCGGCACCCCGCGTAGCCACCTCCAGTACTCCCGGCCCGCAGCGGCCCTCTCAGACAGACTCTCTTTTTACCTCCCCCCACTGGGCAAGATCATCGGCATCGACCTCGGCACGACGAACTCCGTCGTCGCCGTCATGGAGGGCAACGAGCCCGTCGTCGTCCCCAACGCCGAGGGCGGGCGGACGACGCCGTCCGTCGTCGCCTTCAAGAAGGACGGCGAGCGGCTCGTCGGCGCCCCGGCCAAGCGCCAGGCCATCGCGAACCCCCAGAACACCATCTTCTCCGTCCAGCGGTTCATGGGCCGCCAGTTCGACGAGGTCTCGGAGGAGATGAAGACCGTCCCGTACACCGTCACGAAGGGCGACGGCGGCGTGGCCCGGATCGAGGTCGAGGCCGGCGGCGAGAACAAGCTGTACACGCCGCAGGAGGTCTCGGCCATGGTCCTCGGCAAGCTCAAGCAGACCGCCGAGGACTACCTCGGCGAGCGCGTGACCGAGGCCGTCATCACTGTCCCGGCCTACTTCAACGACGCCCAGCGGAAGGCGACCAAGGAGGCCGGCCAGATCGCGGGCCTCGAGGTCAAGCGGATCCTCAACGAGCCGACGGCCGCGGCGCTCGCCTACGGCCTCGACAAGAAGGGCGAGGACGAGGTCATCGCCGTCTACGACCTCGGCGGCGGGACCTACGACATATCGATCCTCGAGCTCGGCGACGGCGTCTTCGAGGTCAAGTCCACCAACGGCGACACGCACCTCGGCGGCGACGACTTCGACCAGCGCCTCATCGACTGGATCGCCGACGAGTTCCAGCGCGAGGAGTCGATCGACCTCCGCAAGGACCCGATGGCGCTGCAGCGGCTCAAGGAGGCCGCCGAGAAGGCCAAGATCGAGCTCTCGTCCGCCTCGCAGACGACGATCAACCTCCCGTTCATCACGGCCACCCAGGACGGCCCGAAGCACCTCACGCTCGACCTCTCGCGGTCGAAGTTCGAGCAGCTCGTCGACGACCTCGTCCGCCGGACGATCCCGCCGATGGAGAAGGCGCTCGCCGACGCCGGCCTCACGAAGGCCCAGGTCGACGAGGTCATCCTCGTGGGCGGCTCCTCGCGCATCCCGAAGATCCAGGAGGTCGTCAAGGAGTTCTTCGGCAAGGCGCCGAACAAGTCGGTCAACCCGGACGAGGTCGTCGCCGTCGGCGCGGCCATCCAGGGCGGCGTCCTCTCGGGCGACGTGACCGACGTGCTCCTCCTCGACGTCACGCCACTGAACCTCGGCATCGAGACGCTCGGTGGCGTCATGACGGCCCTCATCCCGGCCAACACGACGATCCCGACCCGGAAGTCGGAGACGTTCTCGACGGCCAGCGACAACCAGCCGTCGGTCGAGATCCACGTCCTCCAGGGCGACCGCTCGATGGCCGTCGACAACCGGACGATCGGGCGCTTCCACCTCGACGGCATCCCGCCGGCCCCGCGCGGGCTCCCGCAGATCGAGGTCACCTTCGACATCGACGCCGACGGCATCCTCTCGGTCTCGGCCAAGGACAAGGCGACCGGCAAGGAGCAGTCGATCCGGATCGAGGCCTCGTCGGGCCTCTCGGAGCAGGAGATCGAGGCCATGCGCCGCGCCGCCCGCGAGCACGCGCAGGAGGACGCCCAGCGGAAGGACTCGATCGACAAGCTCAACCGGGCCGACAGCCTCATCTTCTCGACCGAGAAGAACCTCGCCGAGTACGGCGACAAGATCCCGGCCGAGAAGCGGTCGCAGATCGAGGCCGGGCTCGAGCGGCTCAAGGAGGTCCACAAGGGCCAGGACCTGGACCAGCTCGACTCGGCGATGGAGCAGCTCAACACGGCGTGGAGCGCG
>CAXRFJ010000076.1:0-2794 GCA_964229475.1 Rubrivirga sp. | reverse complement strand
CGACGGCCGCCGAGGTTGCCCGCCGCCGAGAACGCGCCCCCGGGGGCGCGGCGGCCGCGAGTGGCGCTAGACTCCGCGGAACCGGCGGGCGCCCGCCCGCCGTCCTAGCCGCCCCTCACCCGCTCGCACATGTTCGACTGGATCGCCTCGCCCGAAGCGTGGGTCGCCCTCGGCACCCTGACCGCGCTGGAGATCGTCCTCGGGATCGACAACGTCGTCTTCATCTCCATCCTCGCCGGGCGGCTCCCGGAGAGCCAGCAGGCCAAGGCCCGGACGATCGGGCTCGCGCTGGCCATGTTCGGCCGGATCGCGCTGCTCCTCGCCATCGGCTGGGTGATGGGGCTCACGGCGACGCTGTTCCACCTCCCGTTCGGCGGCGAGGAGATGGCCGAGGTCACCGGCCGCGATCTCATCCTCCTGCTCGGCGGGGCGTTCCTGATCTACAAGAGCACCCACGAGATCCACAACAAGCTGGAGGGCGAGGGCGACCACCACGCGACCGGGAAGAAGGCGGCCACGTTCGGCAGCGTCATCGCCCAGATCCTGATCCTCGACCTCGTGTTCTCGCTGGACTCCGTGATCACGGCCGTCGGCATGGCCGACGAGATCGGGGTCATGATCGTGGCCGTCGTCGTCGCGATCGGGATCATGATGGCCTCGGCGGGCGCCATCTCCGAGTTTATCCAGAAGCACCCGACGGTGAAGATGCTCGCCCTGTCGTTCCTGCTCATGGTCGGGTTCGTCCTCGTGGCCGAGGGCTTCGGGCGCGAGATCCCGAAGGGCTACATCTACGGCGCCATGGCGTTCTCGCTGCTCGTCGAGTTCCTCAACCTCCGGGCCGCCAAGAGCCGGACGACGCCGCCGGTCGAGCTCCGGGGCCCCGGCCCCGGCGTGGGGCCCGGGGTCCCCTCGCCCGAGTTCCCGAACGCGTGAGGCCCGCGGTGCCCCTCGCGCCACGGGCGGCGCTCCGGCGTGACCCGGGGCGGCCCGGGCGCGGCTGGACCCGTACACCGACCGTCCCCCCCATGCGCGTCGTCGCGCTCCTGGCCCTCACCGTCGCCGCCGCGGTGGGGTGCCGCGCCCAGACTCCCGAGCCCTCCCGCGAGGCCGACGCCGTCGCGGTCCCGCGGTCGCTGGCGCCGCAGCGGGCGGGCTCGCTCGAGGTGGAGGCCGAGGCGGGCCGGCTCGCGCTCCGGGGCTTTTCCCAGGACGACGCGCTGGCCTACGAGGAGGGGCCGGCCTCTGCCGACGGGACTGGCCGCTACTTCATGGGCCGCGAGATCGCGCGCGTCATGAGCCACCGCGGCGCGGCGTGGCTCGAGCGCCCCGACCGCGAGCGCGAAGAGCGCCCGGCGGTCCTCATCCGCGCCCTCGGCCTCGAGCCCGACGACGTCGTGGCCGACCTCGGCGCGGGTACGGGCTACTTCACCTTCCGGATGGCCCCACTCGTCCCCGACGGCCGCGTCTACGCCGTCGACATCCAGCCGGAGATGCTCCGGATCATCGAGGACCGGGCGACCACGGAGGGCTACGACAACGTCGCGCCCGTGCTCGGGACCGTGACGAGCCCGGGCCTCCGCCCGCAGTCGACCGACCTCACGCTCGTCGTCGACGCGTACCACGAGTTCTCGAACCCCCGCGAGATGCTGGCGGCCCTCTTCGAGGCCACGCGGCCCGGCGGCCGGCTCGTCCTCGTCGAGTACCGGGCCGAGGACCCCGACGTCCCGATCCGCCGGCTCCACAAGATGACCGAGGCCCAGGCCCGCCGCGAGGTCGAGGCCGCCGGGTTCACGTTCGTCGAGAACCGCGACGACCTCCCGCAGCAGCACCTGCTGATCTTCCGCCGCCCGGCGGAGTAGCTCAGGACACGCCGTTGCGGGTGTGGCCCCTGCCCACGTCGCCCGCCCCGATGTCGCCGGCGGCGGGGCCGGTGGCCTGTCCGCTGGCGACGAGCGCGCGCCACTTCGCGGCGTCGTTCGCATCGCCGTAGGCCCGTTCGAGCGCCTCCAGGCGCCCGTCGAGGTCGAGGATGTGGTGCGCGTCGAGCGCGTCGGCCTCGGCCGCCCGCGGCGCGGCGGGCCCGGCGCGGCGGCCGCGGACGAGCAGGGCCCCGCCGTTGACGAGCGTCGTCACGAGCGTGAGCGCCAGCGCCGCGCTCATCGGGTCGAGGTGCTGGGCCGACAGGCCGACGACGGCCATCAGGAGGGTGATGAGGTTGAGGGCCAGGAGGGCGATGTCGGACTTCGACATGGGGCAACGAGGGGCGAATGAGACGGGCGGGGGCCCGCTACGGAGCCCCCGCCCGAGAAGGTGCGGGACCGTCCGCCTCGGCGTCGAGGCGGGGGAGGCCAGCGCTACGCGATCGTGACCGCGTCGTCGAGGTAAACGTCCTGGATCGTGTGGAGGAGGTCGATCCCCTCCGAGCGCTCGCGCTGGAACGCCTTGCGGCCCGAGATCAGGCCCATCCCGCCCGCGCGCTTGTTGACGACCGCCGTGCGGACGGCCTGCGCGAAGTCGTTGGCGCCCGAGCCGCCGACCGAGGTCAACGTACGTCGGAAGCGCACCACCGCACGGAAGCGATTTCCGTTGCGGAGCGAGAGCACGAGGCGGTCGAACTCGACGAGATAGGTGGTCCCCTGCGGATCGGTGACGCGGTCGGTCATCGGGAGCGGGGCCTGATCGATCCGATCGGCGAGGTACGCCCCCATCGTCTGCGCCGCGAGGGTGGCGGGGCGGACGCAGGAGAACAGGGCGATGGTGATCGCGAGGGGGTGTCGCATGGGAGGAACCTATC
>CAXRFJ010000075.1:0-3617 GCA_964229475.1 Rubrivirga sp. | reverse complement strand
ACGCCCGCGTCCCGCCCGAGGCGGCCGCGGCCGTCCGCACGGCGCTCCAGCCGACGGACCTCGTCGCGTTCGCGCGCGTCCGCCCCGGCCCCGAGCCCGTCGCCCGCCTCCGCGCCGCCACCCGCCGCGCCATCGACGCGGTCGAGAGCGCCCTCCGGGCGCGGCAGGAGACGAGCGGCGCGGGGGGCGGGGCGCCGCCTGCCGCATCCCCCCTGCCGAACCCCCCGTCCGCGGAGCGGACGCCCCCATGCACCAGCCCGTCGGCCCGCCGTTTTCCCAGACGCTCGTCCGCCGCCTCCGCGAGGCGGAGCGGGTGGCCGTGCTGACCGGCGCGGGCATCTCGGCCGAGAGCGGCGTCCCGACGTTCCGCGACCCCGACGGGCTGTGGCAGAAGTTCCGGCCGGAGGAGCTGGCCAACGTCGAGGCGTTCCTCGCGAACCCGGAGCTCGTGCAGGGCTGGTACGCCCACCGCCGCCAGGTGGTCGAGGACGTCCGGCCGAACGCCGGCCACCGCGCGCTCGCCGAGCTCGAGCGCTGGGTGACGGACCGCGGCGGCGAGTTCCTGCTCGCCACGCAGAACGTCGACGGGCTCCACCAGCGGGCCGGGAGCCAGCGCGTCGTCGAGCTCCACGGGTCGATCACGCGGACCCACTGCATCGACTGCGAGGCCCCGGCCGACGCGTCCGCCGCCGCGCGCGGCGCGCTGACGTGCGAGGCGTGCGGCGGGCTCGTCCGGCCCGACGTCGTGTGGTTCGGCGAGATGCTCCCCGAGGCGGCCATCGCCGCGGCGCAGGAGGCCGCCGCCCTCGCCGACGTCTACCTGTCGGTCGGCACGAGCGCCGTCGTGTACCCGGCCGCCGGGCTCCCCCAGCTCGCCCGCCAGGCCGGCGCCTACGTCGCCGAGGTGAACCCCGTCCCGAGCGACATCGCGGGGCTGCTGCAGGAGGTCGTGCGGGGGCGCGCCGGCGAGGTGCTGCCCGACCTCGTCCGCGCCGTCGTGCCCCACGCCTGGCCCCCGTCCCCCGCCCCGTGACCTTCGCCTCCCCCCTGTGGCTGATCGCCCTTCTCACCGTCCCCGCGCTAGGGTGGGCGCTGTGGCGGTGGCGGCACACGACGCCGGGCGTCCGCTACTCCGTGGCCGACGACGCGGCGGCGCTCGGGGCGACCGGCTGGGCCCGGCTCCGGCGGCTCCCCGACGCGCTCCTGCTGGCCGCGCTCGCGCTCGGCATCCTCGGGCTGGCCCGGCCGCAGGTGCGCGACGCGACCGTCGAGCGCTCGACCGAGGGCATCGACATCGTCCTCGCCCTCGACGTCTCGACGTCGATGACGGCCGAGGACTTCCAGCCGAACCGGTTCGAGGCCGCGAAGGCCGTCGCCGCCGAGTTCGTGCGCGGGCGGGAGTCCGACCGGATCGGCCTCGTCGTGTTCGCGGCCCAGGCCTACACGCAGGCGCCGCTCACCATCGACTACCCGTTCCTCCTCACGATGCTCCAGGAGGTCCGGATGGGGCTGATCGAGGACGGGACGGCCATCGGGACCGCGCTCGCCACGGCGACGGCGCGGCTCCGCGACTCGGAGGCGGCCTCGAAGGTGGTCGTCCTCCTCACCGACGGCCAGAACAACCGCGGGCAGGTCGACCCGCAGACGGCGGCCGAGGCCGCCGCGGCGCTCGGCGTCAAGGTCTACGCGATCGGCGTCGGCGGCGAGGGCGGGCCGCGGCGGCGGGGGCCGTTCGGCGGCCTCAGCCCGGCCCCCGAGGTCGACGAGGAGGCGCTCCGCCAGGTGGCCCAGACGACCGGCGGGCGCTACTTCCGCGCGACCGACGCCGAGGCGCTCCGCCAGATCTACGACGCCATCTCGGAGCTGGAGCGGACCGAGATCGAGGAGACGGTCCTCCTCGACGTCGAGGAGCGCTACCCGTGGTTCCTGTGGCCCGCGCTCCTCTGCCTCGTCCTCTCGATCGCGCTCTCGACCACCCGCCTCCGCGAGGTCCCGTAGATCGAGGCCGCCCACCTCGGGGCCCCCGCAGAGGGAGCGGCCGAGGCGGGGGCAGAGCTACTCGGGCCGGCCGTAGACCTCGGCGAGCGTCGCCATGTACTCGGCGATGGGCGGGAGCCCGACCTCGGCGCGGCGGGCGTCGAGCGTCGCGTCGTCGACGGTCGCCGGGATCTGGAACGTGCCGTCGGCGGCCACGTCGGGCTGGGAGCCGTAGACCTGCGGCTCGCCGCGGCCCTTCAGCACGCGGTCGAGGAGGAGCGCGTACTGCGGGCCCTCGACGTCGCCGGCCTCGTAGGCGGCCTCGACGAGCGGGAGCATCCGCTCCTGGACCTCGAGGGTCGCGTGCTGGACGATCGACCAGACGGCGTCGACGCCGTCCGCCCCCACGAGGGCCGGCGTCGGCCAGCCGTGCTCGGCGACCACGCCCTCGACGAAGGCGAGGTTGTCGGCGTCGGTCCGCATCATCGCCGTCAGGAGCTCCATCGTCTGGGGCGACGGGTTCTGGAGGCTGTCGGGGTGGAACACGCCGCGCTCGATCATGCGATTCCGGACGTCTTGGTCGGCGGCGTGGCGCTCGACGAGCTCGGCGCGGAGCTCGGGCGCGGCGACGTCCTGGGCGAACGTCGGGGCGGCGAGGAGCAGGAGGACGAGGGCGGTGAGGGTCTTCATGGGTCTGGGGGTGTGAGGTGGGAAGCGGGGAGTCAGAGGCGGAGGCGGTCGCGGAGGTCCTGGGCGCGGCGGCGGGAGAACTCGACGGCCTGCCCGTCGTCGAGGCGGACGACGAGCCCGCCGCTCGCCGCCTCGTCCACCCCGACGACGTGCCCGAGGCCGACGAGGTCGGACCGGCTCGCGCGGACGACCACGGCGGGGTCGAGCCGCTCCTCGAGCGCCGTCAGCGAGCGCGCGACGACGGCCCGTTCGCGCCGCCCGCCGGCCGAGCGGAAGTGGAGCCGCGTGTAGTTGCCGACCGACTCGAACCGGCGCACGTCGCCGATCCGGACGAGGTGGACGTGCTCGCCGTCCTTGACGAAGACGCGGTCGTCGGCGCCGAGGCGGCCGGTGGGCGCGGTCTCCGCGGCGTCGGACCGGCGCGCGGCGACGCGAGCGACGGCCTCCGCCAGCGCCTCGGGGTCGACCGGCTTGAGGAGGTAGTCGACGGCGCTGACGCGGAAGGCCCGGAGCGCGTGCTCGTCGTAGGCCGTCACGAACACGACGTCGGGCACGGGCCGGCCCGCCGCGGCGAGGCCATCGAGCAGGTCGAACCCGGTCCGCTCCGGCATCTGGACGTCGAGGAACAGGACGTCGGGCGGGGCGCCGTCGGCGTCGAGGCGGGCGAGGAGCGCGTCGGCCGCGTCGGCGTCGGCGGCCTCGGCGACGACCTCGACGGGCTCGGCGGCGAGGAGCGCGCGGAGCTCGCGGCGGGCGAGGCGCTCGTCGTCCACGACGACGGCGCGGAGCGGGCGGTCAGGCATCGGACGGGGCGGGCGTCGTGGCGGGGAGCGAGACGGCGGCGACGGTCCGCGCCTCCCCCCCCGGGAGGTCGAGGCGGGCGGCGTCGCCGAAGGGGAGGGCGAGGCGCTCGCGGGCGTTGGCGCGGCCGGTCCCGGTGCCGTCGGAGA
>CAXRFJ010000074.1:0-13183 GCA_964229475.1 Rubrivirga sp. | reverse complement strand
CTGCCGGTGCCGAGCCCCTCGATCCGGCGGTCGAAGAACACGAGCGGGACGCCCATGGCCTGGATGCGCTCGTAGATCTCGCGGTCGGGCGCCTGCTGCGACACCGACACGAGGAGCCCGTCGACGCGCATCGACAGGAGGCGCTCGATGTGCTGGCGCTCGAGGTCGGCCCGCTCGCTCGAGACCGTCAGGACGATGCCGTAGCCCCGCGCCGTCGCCGCCTCCTGGACGCCCTCGATGGCCGACGAGAAGAAGGTGTGGGCGATCTTCGGGACCACGACGCCGAGCGTGTGCGAGCGCTGGTTGGTCAGCGACCGGGCCACGTGGTTCGGCGTGTAGCCCATCTCGGCCGCCGTCTTCTTGACCAGCTTCCGCGTCTCCTCCGAGATGTCGCTGTGGTCGCGGAGCGCCTTCGACACGCTCACTTTCGTGATGCCGAGCCGGTCGGCGATGTCGACGAGGCGGACGTTCTGCACGGGGAGGACGGAGGGACGCGGTGAGTTTAGGGCACCCTGGCGTGCCCGTCGACGACTAATAGCCGAACAGGCGCGGCAGCCACAGGCTCAGCGCGGGCACGAACGTGACCACGAGGAGCGCGACGACCATCGCGAGGAACATCGGGAGGAGCGGCTTGACCACCTTCTCGATCGTCGTGTTCGCCACGCCGACGCCGACGAACAGGACCGCGCCCACCGGCGGCGTGCACAGCCCGATGCAGAGGTTCAGCACCATGATGATCCCGAAGTGGACCGGGTCGAGGCCGAGGTCGACGGCGATGGGCAGGAACAGCGGCGTGAAGATGAGGATGGCCGGCGTCATGTCCATGAACGTCCCGACGACGAGCAGGATCAGGTTGATCAGGAGCAGGATCACGATCGGGTTGCCCGTCAGCCCGAGCAGCGCGGCCGTCACGTTCTGCGGGATGTTGGCGTAGGCCATGATCCACGACATCCCCAGGCTCGTCGCGATGAGCAGCATGACGACGGCCGTCGTGACCGCCGAGTCGAGCAGGATCTTGGGCAGGTCGCGGACCGTGACCTCGCGGTAGACGAACGCGAGGACGAGCGCGTAGAGGACCGCGACCGCCGCCGCCTCGGTCGCCGTGAACACGCCGCCCACGATCCCGCCCATCACCACGACGAGGAGGAACAGGCTCGGCAGCGCGCTCACGAACTGGCGGGCGACCTCCGCGACGGGCGTCCGCGCCTCGCGCGGGTAGCCGCGCTTGAGCGCCAGCACGCCGGCGACGGCCATGATGAGGACGCCGACGAGGAAGCCCGGCACGTAGCCGGCCAGGAACAGCGACGCGATCGACACGCCGCCGCTCGCCAGCGAGTACACGATGAGCACGTTCGACGGCGGGATCACGAGGCCCGTCGTCGAGGCCGTGATGTTGACGGCGGCGCCGTAGTCGCGGTCGTAGCCCTCGCGGTCCATGACCGGCGCCATGACCCCGCCGATGGCGCTGGCGGCGGCGACGGCGCTCCCCGAGCTGGCCCCGAAGAGCATCGAGGCGAGCACGTTGACGTGGGCCAGCCCGCCGGGCAGCGTCCCGAGGATCGACTTGGCGAGGTCGATCAACCGCCGCGCGATGCCGCCGCGGTTCATGATCTGGCCGGCCAGGATGAAGAACGGGATCGCGAGCAACGTGAAGCTGTCGAGCCCGGTCGCCATCCGCTGGGCGACCGTCGTGACGGCCGGGCCGGGCAGGATGCTCAGGAGCATCGCCGTCAGCGTCGACAGCCCGATGCTGTAGGCGACGGGCACGCCGAGGGCGAGGAGCGAGAAGAAGGTGCCGGCGAGGACGGCGACGTCGAGCCACTCCATCAGCGTACGGGGGCGAGGTCGGGGGGCGGGGCGCCGGGCCGGCGGGCGGGGGCGTCGGGGGCGTGGGCCGGGCCGCCGCGCGTGAGGCGGGGCTCGTCGGCCGCGACCTGGGCCGGGTCGGCGTTCTCGGCGTAGGCCTCGGCCGTCGTCTCCTGGAGGACCGGGAGCGCCGGCGGCTTCCCGTTCAGGAGCCGGACGCGCTCCGTGATGAACAGGGCGAAGTAGAACACGATGAGCGCCCCGCTCGCCGGGAGGGCCAGGTACACCACGCCCAGCGGCACGCCCAGCGCCGCCGACGTCTGCCCGAGCAGGAACGACAGCGACACGAGCCGGACGCCGCCGATCACCATCACGAACAGGGCGAACGCCGACACCACGAGGCCCACGAAGATGCCGTGCCAGTGGACCGCCCGCCCGCGGAGCTTCGTCCGCAGGAGGTCGATGGCGAGGTGGGCCCGCTTCCCGCTCGCGTAGGCCGCGCCGAACAGGCCGACCCAGATCAGGAGGTACCGCGCCAGCTCGTCTGTGAACGACGACGGGTCGCCGAGGACGAACCGCGTGAACACCTGCCACAGCACGTTCACGACGGCCAGCCCCATCAGCGCGACGAGCGCCCAGCCGAGCACGAGGTCGACCGTCGACTTGAGGCGGTACAGCGGGTGGGCCCGCATCGCGGGCGGGAGGGCGGCGTGGTCGCTACGCATCGGCGCGGGAGGCGTCGGGGGCGTCCGCCTGACTGCGTCGACCTGACGGTTCGGCGCCGAGGCGGGCGGAGTCGGGGGCGGCGGCCGGGGTCCGGCGGATGGCCTCGAGCATCCGGGCGGCGTCGGGGTCGGAGGCGTAGCGGGCCATCATGCCGTCGACGGCCGCGGCGAACGGCCCTTTGTCGACGTCCTCAACCACCTCGACGCCCGCCTCGCGGACGGCCGCGAGCGCCTCCTCCGTCGACGCGCGCCACAGCTCCTTCTGGACCACGACCGACGCGTCGGCCGCTTCCTGGAGCCACGCGCGCTGCTGCGGCGTGAGCCGGTCCCAGAGCGTCGTCCCCACCACGAGCACGTCGGGCACGGCCGTGTGCTCGTTGAGGACGTAGTACTTGGCCACCTCGTAGTGGCGCGAGAGGTAGAACGACGGCGGGTTGTTCTCGGCGCCGTCCACGACGCCCTGCTGGAGCGCCGTGTAGAGCTCGCCCCAGGCGATCGGCGTCGGGCTCCCGCCGAGGGAGCGGACCATGTCCATCGCCGTCGCGCTCTCCTGCACGCGGATCTTCTCGCCCTGGAGGTCGGCCGGCGTGAGGACCGGCCTGTTGACGGTGTAGAAGCTCCGGCTGCCGGCGTCGTAGAACGCCAGCCCGCGGAGGCGGTACGGCGCGGGCGCGGCCAGCAGCTCGTCCCCCACCGGCCCGTCGAGGACCGCGAACCGGTGCGCGTCGTCGCGGAACACGAACGGGAGGCTGAGCACCCGGTACTCGGGCACGAAGTTCTCCAGCACGCTCGACGACACCTTCGTGATGCCGAGGCTCCCGATCTGGAGCAGCTCCAGCATCTCGCGCTCCGACCCGAGCTGCTGGCTCGGGTAGATGTCGATCTGCATGGTCCCGCCCGAGAGCGAGTCGAGCCGCTGCGCCATGAACGCCATCGCCTCATGGACCGGGTGCTCGGTGTCGAGCGCGTGGCCCAGCTTGATGACGGTCACGTCCTGCTCCCCACCGCACCCGCCGACGACGAGCGCCAGCGCGAGCGCCGCAAAGCGCTTCCAGGACGAGAGGAGGAAATCGGGTCGGGCCATGTGGGTCTAGAGCGTCACGCCGTCCTTCCAGATGGCGATCTCGCGGTAGTCGTTCTCCTCGTTGCGCGCGCGGCGCGCGCCCGAGGCCGTCTGGCGGATCGTCTCGACGAGGTCGTCGGCGAGGGCCTCCATCGTGGCCGAGCCGTCGAGGAGCCGTCCCGCGTCGAAGTCGATCCAGTGCGGCTTGCGGGCGGCGATGTCGGAGTTCGTCGCGATCTTGAGCGTGGGGACCGGGAAGCCGAGCGGCGTGCCCCGCCCCGTCGTGAACACGACGACCGTCGCGCCGGCGACGACCTCGGCCGTGACCGAGACGCCGTCGTTGCCGGGCGCGTAGATGAGGTTGAGGCCCGCCTCGGTCGTCGGCTCGCCGTAGTCGAGGACGGCCGTGACCGTCGCGGTCCCGCCCTTCTGGGTGGCCCCGAGCGACTTCTCCTCCAGCGTCGTCAGCCCGCCGTCCTTGTTGCCGGGCGACGGGTTCTCGTAGATCGGCTGGTCATGGTCGATGAAGTACTGCTTGAACCGGTTGATCAGGTCCACCGTCTGCTCGAACACTGCGGGCGTCGCGGCCCGGTTCATGATCTGCTGCTCGGCCCCGAACATCTCGGGCACCTCGGTCTGGAGGACCGTCCCGCCCCACCCCGTGAGCCGGTCCGAGACGCGGCCGACGAGCGGGTTCGCGGTGATCCCCGAGAACGCGTCCGACCCGCCGCACTTGACGCCGAGCACGAGGTCCGACATCGGGCACTCGGTCCGCTCGTCCCCTTCGACGAGGCCGACCAGCTCCTCGACCATTTCGAGCCCCTCCTCGACCTCGTCGCCCACGAGCTGCGACGTGAAGTAGCGGATCCGACTCCGGTCGACGTCGCCGGCCTGCTCGAGGAGCGCGTCGAGGCGGTTGTTCTCGCAGCCGAGCCCGATGACGAGGACGCCGCCCGCGTTCGGGTGGCGGATGAGGCCCGCCAGCACGCGCTGCGTGTAGCCCAGGTCGTCGCCGAGCTGGCTGCAGCCGTACGGGTGCTGGAACGAGTGGACCCCGTCGACGCGGCCCTCGCCGTCGGGCCCGAACCGCGCGGTCGCCATCCGGGCGATCCGCTCGGCGGCGCGGTTGACGCACGCGACCGTGTTGATCACCCAGATCTCGTTCCGCGTGCCGACGCGGCCGGTCGGGCGGCGGTAGCCGAGGAACGTGGGCGCGTCGCCGACCGCGGGCGCGGGCCGGTCGACGGGCTCGTAGGCGTACTCGTGGAGCTCGCCGAGCGCCGTCTTCAGGTTGTGCGAGTGGACCCACCCGCCGGCCGGGACCGCCTCGGTGGTCCGGCCGAGCTCGGCGCCGTACTTGACGACGGGCGCGCCGGGCGCGATCTCGCGGAGGGCGATCTTGTGGCCCTTGGGGACGTCGTCGCGGAGCGTGACCTCCGCGCCCCCGACGGACACGGCGGTCCCGGCCGCGAGGGGCTCGACGGCGACGGCGACGTTGTCGTCGGGGTGGACCTGGAGGGCCTGCGGCGCTGCCATCATACTTTACCGGTTACGTTGCCAACATACGGCATCCCTCCCCCCCCGATGCAAGCGCTTCCGATCCGGCCCGGCTCCGCCTCGCGGATTCTCCTACTGGCCGCGCTCTCCGCCGCCTGCGGCGCGGCGGCCCAACCCGCGGCCGACCGGGCGGGCTTCGACCTCGTCGTGGCCCAGGACGGCTCCGGCGACCACCGCACGATCCAGGCCGCCGTCGACGCGGCCCGCGCGTTCCCGTACGGCCGCGTGGCCATCCTCGTCCGCGACGGCGTCTACTCCGAGCAGGTCGTCGTCCCGTCGTGGAACCCGCGGGTGACGCTCGTCGGCGAGAGCGAGGGCGGCGTGGTCCTCACGTGGGGGAGCCACTTCGCCGAGGTCGACCGCGGGCGGAACAGCACGTTCCACACGGCCACGCTCCGCGTCTCCGGCGACGACTTCCTCGCCCGCAACCTGACGGTCGTCAACGCGGCCGGGCCGGTCGGGCAGGCGCTCGCGCTCTTCGTCGACGCCGACCGCGCGGTCTTCGAGGACTGCCGGTTCCTCGGCCACCAGGACACGATCTACGCGGCCGGCGAGGGGAGCCGCCAGCTCTTCCGGGGCGGCACCGTCGAGGGCACGACGGACTTCATCTTCGGCCAGGCGACGGCCGTGTTCGAGGGCGTCCACGTCCACGCGAAGGCGGGCTCGTACGTGACGGCGGCCTCGACGCCGGAGGGCGTCCCGTTCGGGTTCGTATTCCTCGGCGGGCGGCTGACCGCGGCGCCGGACGTCGACGCCCTGTACCTCGGCCGCCCGTGGCGCGACCACGCCCGGACCGTCTGGGTCGGGACCCACCTCGACGCGCCGGTCCGCCCGGAGGGCTGGCACGACTGGGGCCGGCCGGAGACGCACGCGACCGTCCTCTACGCCGAGCACGCCACGACCGGCCGCGGCGCGGATCCGACCGAGCGCGTCCCCTGGTCCCGCCCCCTCACCGACGCGGAGGCCGCCCGCTACACGGTCCCGACGATCTTCGACGCCCTCGCCCGCCCCTGGGACCCCGACCCCGCGTGGTACCGCCGCGCGGTCCCCACGCCCCCGGCCCGATGACCGACCCGACGCCCTCCCGCCGCGCGGTCCTCCCGGCCCTCGGCCTCGGCGCCCTCGCGGTCCACGCCGACCCGGTCGGCGCCCTGGCTCCCCCCGCGTCGGCGCCGAGGCAGGCAGTGCCGGACGAGGGGGGCTCCATGCTCGGCGCCTACGGCGACTGGGCGGCCGGCCTCGCCCCCGACCCGCCCCGCCTGTCGCTCCGCCGCGGCGGCTGGCCCCGCCTCGACGACTGGCGAGCGGAGGCCCGCGCCCGCCTCCTGATGCGGATCGCACCGCCCGAGGTCCCGGGCCCGCCCGCCGCAGAGACCGTCACCGAAACCGTCGCGGACGGCGTCCGCGTCGAGGCGCTCCGTTGGGCGATGCCCTACGGCCCGCCGGCCGAGGGCGTCCTCCTCACGCCGGCCGACCGCGAGGGCCCGTTCCCCGGCGTCCTCGCCCTCCACGACCACGGGGGCGACAAGTGGCACGGCTGGCGGAAAATCGCGACCGACGGCAGCCGCCCGACGCCGATGATCCAGCGTCACTGGGACTGGCTCTACAGCGGGCGTCCGTGGGCGAACGCGCTCGCGCGCCGCGGCGTCGCCGTGCTCGCCTTCGACGGGTTCGCGTTCGGGAGCCGACGCATTCGGCTGGCCGACGTGCCCGAGCGCGTCCGCGGCGACCTCCCCCCCGCCCCACCGCAGACCGACAGCGGGATCCGCGCCTACAACCGGTGGGCGAGCTCGTACGAGAGCACGGTCGCGAAGTCGCTCGTCTCGGCCGGCACCACGTGGCCCGGCGTCACGCTCGCCGACGACCGCGCGGCGCTCGACGTCCTCGCGGCCCACCCCGCCGTCGACCCCGCCCGCCTCGGGTGCGCCGGCCTCTCCGGCGGCGGGCTCCGGACCGTCTACCTCGGCGGCGCCGACCCGCGCGTGACAGCCGCCGTCTGCGTCTCGATGATGACGACGTGGCGCGACTTCGCCCTCCACACGAGCCACACGCACACGTGGATGGTCTACCCGCCGATCCTCCCCACCGAGCTCGACTACCCCGAGGTCCTCGGCCTCCGCGCCCCGCTCCCCACGCTCGTCCAGATGAACCGCCAGGACCGGCTGTTCACGTTCGAGGAGACGGCCCGCGCCGACGCCATCCTGCGCGAGGTGTACGCGCTCGCCGACGCGCCGGAGGCCTACACGGGCGCCGTCTACGAGGGTGACCACGCCTTCCCCGAGCCGCTCCAGGAAGACGCGTTCGACTGGCTCGACCGCTGGCTGTAGACGGCCCGGCGGAGCGGCGCCCGAGGTGCGAACCGGAACGAGACCGGTCCCGCCCCCCATGTCCGTCGGAGGCGGCCGATCGCGTGTGGCAGACGCCCCCGGTTACCCGCTACGCGGGCCGGCGGGCCGAGGGACCGAGGGGGCGGGCAACGCCTCCCGAGGCGGGCGCGGGCGACGGAGACGGCGTCGGGGCCGACCGCCGACGGAATCCCCAGACGGAGATCACGACCGGGATCGTGAGGGCGACCCAGGACAGCGCGTCCCCGACCCCGTCCGCCACCAGCGCGGCCACGAGCCCGACGAGGCTCGCCACACCGAGGAGGGTCGGAATCCCCCAGATCTGGCGGGGCGATTGAACGCGGCTCATACCGTTGTCGTGGGCGTAGCGGAGGCCGGTGGGGTGACGGACGGGACCGCCTCGGTGGCGTCGTCCCCCTGCGCGGTCTGGAGCCAGTCGTCGAACGTCACGTTCCGCTTTTTCAGCCAGAGGTAGACCCCGCTCCCGAGGACGACGATCGCCAGGAGGTCGAGGAGCGCCCACAGCACCTTGAGCGGGATCCCGCCGTAGTCGCCGAAGTGGAGCGGCTGGGACACGAACAGGACCTGCGTGTACCACGGCATCGACGAGACCTCCAGGACCTCGCCGTCCGCCGCGTCCACGAGCACGGCCGTGAACAAGCGCTTGGTCCGGGGCTCGGCGCCGGTCATGAACGCCGTGAAGTGGTGGGGGCTCGCGAACTCGTTGCCGGGGAAGGCCAGGAAGCTCAGGATCTTGCCCGGCGTCTCGGCCGACGCGTTCTCGAGAACCGTGTCCACCGACACCAGGTCCGTCACGGGCGGCTCGTCCGGGGCCGCGTGGCGCGCCGTCATCTCGGCCAGCTCCGTCGCCTGCCACTGCTGGAAGATGGGGATCGCGAGGGCGTTGATGGTCCCCGTCGTGCCCACCACGAGCAGCCACACGAGCGTGGCGATGCCGAGGAGGTTGTGGAGGTCCAGCCAGCGGAGCCGCGGCGTCTTGTCGCGGACCGTCCCGAACCGCAGCTTCCGCATCACCCGGCCGTAGAGCACCACCCCCGAGACGAGCGAGAGGAGGAGGAAGAGCCCCATCGAGCCGAGGAAGAGGGTCCCCTTGAGCCCCGCGTACAGGTCGATGTGGAGGCGCTCCATGACCTCCATGAAGCCGCCCTTCTCCAGCGGGTAGGCCACGAGGTGCTCGCCCGTCCGCGCGTCGTACGTGTCGAACACGTTGATCGTCGAGCCCTCCGGCGACTCGCCCATGCGGATAAAGACGACGTTCGGGTCGTCCGGGTCGCCCACAACGAACTGCATGTGCTCGTCCGGGTACCGGCCCTGGGCGTCCGCGATCATGGCGTCCACGGAGGCCCGCTCGGCGGGGACCTCCGCCAGCTCCGGCGGGTCGACGCTGTTGCCGAGGGCGTGGTCGATCTCGTGCGCGAAGATGAGCGGGAGCCCCGTCACGCACAGCAACAACAGGAAGAGCGTGCTGACGAGGCTCGTCCACTTGTGGACGAGGAACCAGCCGCGGAGGGCCTTGGACGAGAGCATCGGGAGGGCGGGAACGAGACCGGGGGCGGCCCGGCGAGCCGCCCCAACGAGGAGACCCGCCTCGGTGTGTCCCGAGGCGGGCGGGTCGGGCTAGAACTGGACCGAGAGGCCGGCCGAGATCTGACGCCGGGCGCCGAGCGTGACGAGCGTTGTGGTCCGGTTGTAGGCCGCGGCGACGTACTCCTCGTCGAACACGTTCTGGACGTTGAGCGCGAGGCGGAACCGGTCGAACGCGTAGAAGGCGGCCGCGTCGGCGAGCGTGACCGCCGGCGTCTCCAGGGTGTTCGCCGCGTCCCCATACGTCGACCCGATGTGGCGGACGCCGGCGCCGAGGCCGAACCCGGCGAGGGGCCCGCCCTGGACGGCGTAGTTGGCCCACAGCGAGCCCGTCGTCTCGGGGAGCTGCGTCGGCCGCTTCCCGAGCTCCGCCTCGGTGCTCGACTCGGTGATCTCGACGTCGAGGAGCGTGAGCCCGGCGGTCACGTCGAGCCCGCTGAGCAGGCTCGCCACGGCCTCCAGCTCGACGCCCCGCGAGGTGACCTCGCCGGTCTGGACCTGGGCGAACGTGGCCGGCTCGTACTGGAGGAAGTCCTGCCGGACGAGGTCGAACAGGGCCACGGTGAAGAACCCGTTCCACGTCGGCGGCTGGACCTTCAGGCCCACCTCGACCTGGCGGCCCGTCTCGGGCGAGAACTGCTCGCCGTCGGCGTCGACGCCGATCTGGGGCAGGAAGGAGGTCGCGTAGCTCGCGTACGGCGCGACGCCGTAGGGCAGCTTGACGATGGCCCCGGCGCGCCAGGTGAACGCGTCGTCGCTCTGCTCGGACGGGGCGGCCCCCTCGGCCAGCCGGTTCGTCGCCTCGTTGGTGGCCCAGTCGTAGCGGCCGTTGAGCGAGAGGATCAGGCGCTCGGCCACGTCGAACTGACCCTGGAGGTAGGCGCCCGTCTGGGACTGGCGGTACGCGTTGTGGCCGAGAGCCGGCACCTCGGGGACGGCCTGGTCATAGTCCGGGTCGAGGAGGTCGAGTTCGGGGGCCGCGAAGAGGTACGTCGTGGCGAGGTCCACGTCGACGAGCTGGAGGTCGAGCCCGGCCAGGACCGTCGCGTCGACGGCGCCCGCCTCGGTCTCGTAGCGGACCGAGTTGTCGACCGCGAGCCCGTCGAGGGCCCCGAGGCGGCCGTACGCCGACCGCGAGATCGAGCGGCCGTCGTCCAGGATGCCGGTGGTGTAGACGATGAGGTCGTCGAGGTCGGCCGAGTAGTAGCGCGTGTTCTGGCGGACGGTCACCGCCTCGCCGAACCGGTGCTCGAAGAGCGAGCTCGCCGACCACACGTCGCGGTCGTAGCGGTCCACGCCCGGGGCGCCGGTGTAGAACCCGTACGGGACCTCGGCGAGGCCGCCGTCCTCGTCCATCGCCTCGATCGGGAGCGCCTGCGAGGTGCCCGTCTCGTCGAGGAGGACGTCCCCGAGGAGGGTCCAGGTGGTCTGCGCGCTCGGCCGCCAGCTCACGGCGGGGGCCACGAAGAGACGGTCGTTGTCGAGGTACTCGACCTGGGTGCCGCTGGAGCGGGCGAGGCCGGTCAGGCGGTACGAGAACCGGCCCTCGGGGTCGATGGGGCCCGAGACGTCGGCCTGGGCCTGGATCCGGCCGAAGCTGCCGCCCTCGACCGTGGCCTCGCGCTGGGCCACGAGCGTCGGGCGCTTCGACGAGAACGCGACGACGCCGCCGGGGCTGCCGGCCCCGTACAGCACCGAGGCGGGCCCGCGGAGCACCTCGATCCGCTCCATCCCGTACGGCTCCACGTTGTAGTCGACGGCGTAGTTCACGTTGCGGAGCTGGAGGCCGTCGCGGTAGAGGCCCGTCTGCGTGGCGTCGAAGCCGCGGATCGTGAGCCACGTGAACCGGGGCTCGTAGCCCCACACCTCGCCCTGGATGCCGGGCGTGTAGCGGAGCGCCTCGGCGAGGGTGGTCGCGTCCTGGACCTCGAGCTGGTCCTGCGTGATGACGGAGACGGACTGGGGCGTCTCCAGCGGGGCCGCGCCGATCTTGCTGGCCGACGACAGCGCGGTCGGCACGAACCCGCCGCGGCGGCTCACGACCGTGATCGCCCCGAGGTCCGAGGTCTGCTCCGAGAGGGCCACCTCCAGCACGACGCGCTCGCCTTCGAGGACCTCGACCGTCCGCGACACGGGCTCGTACCCGACGAGGCTGACGCGGACCGTGTGGGTGTCGACCGGGACCTCGATGAGCGTGAAGGTGCCGGCGGGGCCGCTCGAGGTGCCGGTCGTCGTGCCGGCGAGGACGACGGTGGCGCCGGGCAGCGGCTGCTGCGTGCCGGCGTCGAGGACGCGGCCGGCGAGGGTGCCGGTCTGGGACGCGGCGGAGGGGGCCGCGACGAGGAGGACCAGCGCGAGGCTGGCGAGGCGGGGGGACATGACGACGGGCAGGTGAGCGAGGAGCGGGGGCCGGAGGGGACGGGCGTGGTGACGCCCGTTTATCTGGACCGATTCTAAACAAGGTCACCCCTCTCCCCTCTGCGAAGACGGGGAGAACCTGACCACCAGAGCACACCGCGGCTTCACGTGGGGAGGTTCCACCGGCCTGCTACCTTCTGATCCTCAACAATCCTCACCACAGATCGTGGAATCGCACCTCAGCGTCGGGGATGCGGCCGAGCGGCTCGGCGTCCACCCCGGCACGGTCCGCCGATGGACCGACGACGGCACGCTCCCCGAGGTCCGCACACCGGGGGGGCACCGGCGGATCCCGGCCGAGGCCGTCGAGCGCCTCCGGCGTGAGCGGCTCGTCGGCGACGCCGACGCCGTCCCGGGGGCCGTGCCGACCTCCCACGAGGCCGGGATCGCCGACCAGGCGTGGGCCGAGCACGCGGTCGTCCACGCGCGGTACGGCGTCCGCGCCCTGTCCGATGCCCCGTGGAACCGCGCCCTCACGGGGTCGGACCGCGCCCACCGCCGCGAGACCGGCCGCCAGCTCGTCGGCCTCCTGCTCCGCCACGTCGCCGACCAGGGCGACGCCGAGGCCCGCGGCGCCGAGGTCCGCCGCCTCGCCTGGGGCTACGCGCTCGACCTCAAGGACCTCGGGATCCCGCTGTCTCAGGCCCTCCACGCGACCCTCTTCTTCCGCGACGTGCTCACGGAGTCGACGGCCTACTACCCCCGGTTCGGGGAGGACGAGCCCCGGGACCACGTCGCCCTCATGCGGAAGGTGAACGAGTTCATGAACGAGGTGCAGATGACGATCGCCCAGGCCTACGAGGCCGACGCCCCCACGCCCCCGGCCTCCGCGTGACCGCCGCCCCCACCGTCACCGCTCTGTGGGCCGACGGGACGGGAGTCCCGGTCGCCGTGCGCGAGGCGTGGGCGCTCGCGCCGTCCGAGATCGACGCGCTCCTGTCGGCCGCGCGGGCGGAGGGCCTCGGCGCCTGCGTCGTCTCGACGTGCTTCCGGCTCGAGGTCCTCCTCGCGGGCCCGGCCTCCCGGGCGGACCTCGAGCGCTGGGGCCGCCGCCACCTGGCCGGTCTCCGCCCGGCCCTGGACCCCAGCGTGTTCCGAGCCGCCGAGGGCGAGGACGCGGCGCGGCACCTGTTCCGCGTGGCCGCCGGGCTGGAGTCGGCCGTGCTCGGCGAGCCCCAGATCCTCGGGCAGGTGCGGCGCGCTCGCGCCACCGCGGAGGCCGCGCGCACCCTGGCGCCGGCCCTGCGGGCGATCCTCGACGCGGCCGTTCGGGCCGGGCAGCGCGTGCGCCACGAGACCGGCCTCTCGCGCGGGTCCGCCTCGACGGCCTCGGCCGCCGTCCAGTGGGCCCACGACGCCCTCGGCGGGCTCGCGGCCCGGCGCGTCGCGGTGGTCGGCGGCGGGCAGATGGGGCGCCTCCTCGTCGAGCAGCTCACGGACTACCGCCCGGCCTCGCTCACCCTCGTCTCCGGACACGCCCCGGCCCACGCCGGCTTCGAGGTGGTCCGCCCCGACGGCCTGCCCGGCCTCCTCCCCCGGACCGACGTGCTCTTCGCCGCGACCGACCGGGGCGTCCTCGACCTCGACACGGCGCGCCACGGCTGGGCCGACGGCGCCCGCCGCGCCGTCGCCGACCTCGGCGTTCCCCGGAACGTGGCCCCGGA
>CAXRFJ010000073.1:0-7013 GCA_964229475.1 Rubrivirga sp. | reverse complement strand
GGGCGAGGCAAGATCGCGTGGCCTCGTCCCGCTTGCCTCATGCCTCGTCCCCCTGGCCCTCCCCGAACACGCTCACCACCGTCCGGCCGTACGTCCGAGAGAACACGAGGCCGGCCGCCTCGGCGAAGTCGTGGCGGGCGTCGTGCTCGAGGGCGAACAGGCCGCCCGGCGCGAGGAGCGGGCGGACGCGGGCGGGCAGCGCCGGGAGCGCCGCGAGGTCGTACGGCGGGTCGGCGAGGACGAGGTCGAACGGGCCGGCGGCGTCGCCGAGGTGGGCGAGGGCGTCGGCGCGGACGGTCCGGACGCGGTCGGCGACGTCGAGCTGGCGGGCGTTGCGGCGCGCGACGGCGAGCGTCGGCCCGTGGCGCTCGACGAGCGTCGCGTGGGCCGCCCCCCGGCTGACGGCCTCCAGCCCGAGCGCCCCGCTCCCGGCGAACAGGTCGAGCACGCGGGCGCCCCGGAGGTCCATCCGCGAGCCGAGCGCGCTGAAGAGGGCCTCGCGGACGCGGTCCGTGGTCGGGCGCGTCCGGTCGCCCTTCGGCGCGTCGATGGGCCGCCGCGCGAGCGTTCCGCCGGTGATCCTCATGTCGCGTCGCGCGGCATGGGCGATGGGGCAGGCGGCGAGGGGCGAGCCGCGACGCGCCCGATGCCTCGTCCCCCCTGCCCCCTGCCCCCCGTCACAGCGCCGCGCCGAGGACGGGGGCGAAGGCGGCCAGCTCGCCGGGGTCGGCGTCGGGGCGGCGGCCGAACCGGGCGAACGGGTCGAGCCAGACGGCCGGCCGGCCGACGAACTCGGCCGTGAGGTCGAGCCGCGCGTCGGTGGCGTCGTCGCCGTAGACGAGGAGCGCGTCGAGCGCGCGGGCGTCGGCGCCGGCCTGCTGGAGCGCCGCGAGGGCGAAGTAGGCCGTGTCGGCGGGCGCCGTGCTCGGCCCGTGCGTGCCGAAGAGGAACGCGCCGTCGCGGACGACGGCGACCTCGGTGTGGTCCTGGAACGCGCCCACGACGAGCGCCGCGCCGGGCGCCGTGGCGACGGCCGCCGCCGCGCGCGTCGTGTCGGCGAGGTCGTAGCCGCCGACGCCGAGCGCGTCGGCCAGTACCGAGAGCCGGGCGTGGACGGGCTCGGCCACGTGGACCACGTGGATCCACTCGCGGTCGCCGCCGGGCGTCGGCTCGACGCGGACGGTCCGGGCGCGGACGCGGACGGCCTGCGTGGGCGCGAGGTCGGCGAGGAGCGCCGTCTCCTGGCGGAGCTGGCCGTCGCGGACCTCGGCGTCGAGGCCGACCGGGAGCCGCGAGAAGAACGACGTCGTGGCCGTCGGGTGGGCCGCGACGACGAGCGCGTCGGCCGCCGTCCCGCCCAGCCCGTCGACCAGGGCCTCGGCGACGGCCTCGATGGCCTCGGGGTCGCCCGTGCGGAAGACGGCGGCCTCGGCGTCGAGGTCGAAGTCGGCGGCGCCGAGGCGGCGGAGGCGGGGCCCGTCGGGGCCCGGCACGACCTCGGCGTACCGGAGCGTCCGCCCACTCAGGCCGGCGAGGGCGTGGGCGGCCATGGCGCTACTCCCAGGAGGCCGCGTTGCGGAGGGCCGGGTTCGGGTCGCGCGAGCCGATCGAGTCGGCCTCCATGTCGGGGTCGCCGAGCCAGTAGATCTGGACGCCCGACGTGTCCTCGACGACCTCGTAGTTGAACCGGGCGCCCGTGCGCGGCGAGAACAGGAGCGAGTCGACGTTGAGCGGGCGGAGCCGCTCGTCCTCGGCCTCGATCTGGGCGTTGAACGCCGAGTCCGAGCGGACGAACAGGACGAGCGAGTCGAGCGTCGACGGGTAGCCCTCGAGCGAGTCGCGGTAGGCGATGAGCGCGGTCCGGACGTCCGACATCCGCTCGCGCGTCAGCTCCGTCTCGCGCTCGGCCGCGGCCGCCCGCTGGGCCGGGACCACGGTGACGTAGAACAGGACGACGACGAGGCCGACGATGAGGAGCCCGAGGAGAGCGCGGATCGCGAGGTCGGAGCCGCTGGCGCCAGAGGTGGCCATGAGGGAGGCGGGGTGAGTCGAGAAGGGGTGAGGCCGGCGCCGGCCGGCGTCCGCAGGATACCCCCGGCGCTCGTGCCTTGGCAACGGGGGGCCCTCCGGAGACCCCGCCCGCGCGGCTAGGTTGCCACGCCCCAGGCCGCTCCCGGATCCGCCCCGCCGCCCATGACCCGCCTCAGCGTCAACCTCAACAAGGCCGCCCTCATGCGGAACGCCCGCGCGGGCGCGACCGGCGCCGGCCGGCCCGACGTCGGCCGGCTGGCCCGCGCCGCCGTCGCGGCCGGCGCCGTCGGCGCCACGCTCCACCCGCGGCCCGACGGCCGCCACGCGCTCGCCTCCGACGTGGAGACGCTGGCCGCGCTCATGGCGGACGGCCACGAGCTCAACGTCGAGGGCAACCCGTTTGAGGGGCCGGCCCGCCACGGCGCCTACGCGTTCCCCGGGTTCATGGAGATCCTCCGGGCCGCGCGGCCCACCCAGGCCACGCTCGTCCCCGACGCCCAGGGCCAGCGGACGAGCGACCACGGCTGGGACCTCGCGCGCGACGGCGCCCGCCTCGGGCCGCTCGTGGAGGAGCTGCGCGGGCTGGGCTGCCGCGTGAGCCTGTTCGTCGACCCCGACCCCGGCACGGTCCGCGCCGCCGCCGCCCTCGGGGCCGACCGCGTCGAGCTCTACACGGGGCCCTACGCCTGGGCCCACGCCGCCGGCGACGCCGCCGCCCTCCTCGACCGGCACCGCGCCGCGGCGGGGGCCGCCGCCGACGCCGGCCTGACCGTCAACGCGGGGCACGACCTCGACCTGGACAACCTCGGCCCCTACGTCCGCGCCGTCCCCGGCGTCGCCGAGGTGTCGATCGGGCAGGCCCTCCTCTCCGACGCCCTCACGATGGGGCTCGACGGGGCCGTCCGCGCCTACCTCGGCGTCCTCGCCGAGGCGGAGGGCGGCGGCGCCTAGGGCGCCCGGGACCGGCCGTCTCAGACCGGGAACGGCGCCGCGGCCGGCGGCCCGGACCGCCCGGGATCGGCGTCTCACGCCCGGGAGCACCGTCCCAGATCGGGAACGGCCGCGTTCCGTTGTGAGACCAGAGGACGCGAGACGGGGGCCGGGGGAACGGAGATCGTGGAGGGGGACCGCCCAGCCCGCGCCCCCCATGCAGCAGACGATCCTCGCCCTCGCCGCGATCCTCTCCTTCGCCTACCTCGCCCTCGGCCGCCAGCGCCACGACAACGACGTCGAGCGCCGGGCGATCGGGATCGAGGCCGAGCTGGCGGCGACCGACGTCGCGCAGGCCCAGATGAGCGCCATGGAGCGCCTCGCCTTCGACGAGGACGACACCGGCCGGTCGGGCGTCCGAACGGTCCCGTCGTCGGCCCCGCTCGGCCCCGACGACGACGAGACCGACACGGCGGCCTACGACGACGTGGACGACTGGCACGGCCACTCGACGATCGTCGACGTGCCCGTCGGCGAGAGCACGCTCCGGTTCAGACGCCGCGTCCGCGTCCGATACGTCCGGGACCGGAACCCGTCGCAGGGCTCGGGCAACGCCACGCTCACCAAGGAGCTCTTCGTCCGCGTCGACGAGATCCCCCCGGCCGAGACCGACCGGCCGCCCGCGCAGGCCCACCTCCGCCGCGTCGTGACGCCGGCCGGCGTCGCCAGCTACATCCACCAGGGCCCATGACCTTCCTCCTCGACCACCTGATCGCGATCGTGGTGGGCACCGTGCTCCTGGGCGCCCTCCTGATCCTCCAGCAGCGGGGCCAGCAGTCGGCCATCGAGGCCACGCAGCGCTACCGCGCCCAGGCGATGGCCTCCGAGATGACGGGGGTCCTCGAGCGCGAGATCGAGAACATCCGGAGCCGGGCCGAGACCGAGCGGACGTTCGCGTCCTCGCCGGCCGCCGGCGACGCGGGCCCCGGCACCTACCGCTTCCGCCTCCGCCGCGACCCGACCGACGCGTACACGACGGTCTTCGAGTTCCCCACGACCACGGACCCCAACAGCCTCGGCGCCTCGGGCACCATGATCGTCGGGTACCACACGGCGCCGACGGGCCAGACGATCCAGATCGACGGGGCGGACCGGCCGCTCCTCCGCGTGACGCGCTACCAGTACGAGCGGGGCGGGGACGTCGTCCAGACGGGCGTCTACGACCGCGTCGTCGACATCGACGTGACGGCGCTGACCGACGGCGGCGAGGAGGACGAGGGCGAGGGCCTCGACGCCCCGCCGCGCGTCTCGCTCACGGTCCGGTTCGCGCCCGAGCTCACGCCCCTCCGCGCCGCCGACCAGGGCGCGGCCCCGCTCCACTCGATCCGCTACGCGCGCTCGATCCGGATCCCGGCGGCGTCGGCCGCGCCCGGCACGTCGCCCGTGGACATGACGGTCGCCGGCGGCATCCCGGACGACTTCCCGGCCGTGGCCGTCGTGCCGGCGCCCTCGGGCGGCGGCTCGGGCGGCAGCACGCCGCCGGGCCACGGCGGGACGCCTCCGGGCCACGGCGGGACGCCCCCCGGTCAGGGCAGCACGCCGCCGGGCCAGGGCGGCACGCCCCCGGGCCACGGGGGCACCCCACCGGGCCATGGCGGCACGCCTCCTGGCAACGGCAACGGCAACGGCAACGGCAACGGAAACGCCAACGGCCACGGCTGACCCCGACCGCCTCTCTCTAACCGACCCCGGCGGGCCTCCCCTCCCGCCCCGACCTCCGCTCCCAGCACCCCACCCCCATGGGTCGCCTCGTTCTCCTTACCGTCCTGGCCGCCGCGATCGGCGGCTCCGTCCTCACCATGAGCACCCGCGGGACGCTCCTCGAGTCGTCGAGGCGCCAGGCCGAGGGCCAGGAGGACGTCCTCGCCCGCGAGATCGCCGAGGCCGGCCAGAGCGTCGCCCTCCGCGAGATGATCCGCGCGGGCGGCTTCGCCGACCCCACGAGCGCCCTCGGCAACGTGATCGAGTACGACGGCGGCCGCTTCCAGATCGACTACGTCGAGGGCGCGACGGCGCAGGAGGCGACGATCCGGATCACCGGCATGTACGGCGGCGCGATCCACACGATCGAGAGCGCCTACCGGCTCGACCCGATGGACGCGCCCGGCCCGCTCTGGCTCGACGTGCCCTACGCGACGGCCACGGTCTCGGCCCAGGCCGACATCTCGGGCGCGGTCGGGAACCACCCGGTCCACTTCGACCGCCGGCTCCACGACGAGCTCGAGCTCGAGGAGCTCGTCCCGCTGGCCGCCCTCGAGACGTCGCTCGGCGCCAAGGTCACGGCGGCCGGCTCGGCGCTGGCCGTCCCCGCCGCGGCCGCGTGGGAGGGCGGGCTCCTCGACGACCTCAACGTGAACGACGCCGAGGGCCTCTACCAGGTGGCCACCGGCGCGATGACCGCCACCGACGTCACGATCACGGGCGACCCCGTCACGGGCGCCTACACCGAGGCCGGCGACGTCGTCTGGGGCGCGGCCTCCGACGGCACCCGGATCACCCACGTCGACGGCGACCTCACCATCACGGGGACCGTCCGCGGCCACGGCGCGCTGGTCGTCAGCGGGTCGCTCAACGTCGAGGACAACGGCCCGGGCTCCGGCGACGACGGCCGGCTGTTCTGGAACGGGATCGTCATCGTGCGCGACACGGAGAGCCTCCTCCCGGTCCGCCTCGACGGCCGCGTCGACATCCGGGGCATGCTCGTCGTGGCCCACCAGGCGTTCCCGCCGGGCGGCCACCTCGACGTCTCGGTGTACCGCGACCAGAACGGGATGTCGGCGTCGGCGCCGCAGGGCAACCGCTCCGAGCAGCCGGCCATGTGGCGCTACGGCAACGGGACGCTCCGGCCGGACGCCCTCTTCCACCAGCACACGCACGCCTTCGACATCACGCCGACCGCGACGCCCCGCGGCGACCACGTCCACTACCGGAGCGGCGGGGCGGCGGGCGTCCACGAGTTCGAGACCCAGTTCTCGCAGTACCTCACGCGGTTCGGCGCGGAGCCGGTCTACCTCGAGTTCGCCAACGCCGACGAGCACGGCTACTCGCGCTTCCACCTCGAGGTGGGCGGGGGCTCGGGCACGTCCGGCCTCCTCACCGGGACCGTCCAGGGCGGGTTCGGCGCGGTCGCCCGCGCCGACGACCCCCACCGCACCAAGACCTTCCCGGCCAACCAGTTCCGGACGCTCGACGTCGACGTGGCCAGCCTCCGCGCGCTCCACCAGGCGTTCGACGGGACCGGCGCCTGCCCGGCCCCGCTCCAGTGGCCGACGTGCATCGGCGGCAGCTGGGACCGCCTCGGCGCCCTGGCCGTCCGCGTCCGCCGCGCCTCCGACGACAAGCGGCTCTACGAGTCGACGCTGTACTGGCACATGCGGACCGACGAGCAGGCCGCGCACGAGGCCGAGGAGGCCGCGTGGCGCGCCAAGATCCAGGCCGGCGAGGAGTTCGGCACGAACCTCTCGGTGGGCGACCGGGTCGACCTCACGTTCGACATCGACGAGATCGGCGAGCTCACCGAGAAGCTGGGCTTCGAGGGCGACCGCGTGGTCCTCGTGTCGAGCACCTCGGCCCACCGCACGCCGCGCGAGACGCGCTCCCGCGCGCCGGAGCAGGAGGACGGGACGCCGGCCCCGACGGTCGACGAGCCCGACCCCGACGGCGACGGCCTCGTCCCGGTCTGCCACAAGCCGGGGACGCCGGCCGAGAAGACGAAGTACGTCGACCTGCTGTCGTTCCTCTCGCACCTGCTCCACGGCGACTACCTCGGCCCGTGCGTGGGCGGCGGCTCCGGCGGCTCCGGCGGGAGCTCGTGAGCCCGAGAGATTCCCCTAGCTCTCTCCACGCCGGTTAGGCGCGCGGGGGAGGCGGCCGATACCGCCTCCCCCCCGCCATGCAGCCCCCGCCCGTCCCGTTCCGCGTCGCCCCGGGCCGGGCCATCTCGAACCTCCGGTTCGGAATGGTGGGGGCCGCGGCGATGGTCGTCGTGCTCG
>CAXRFJ010000072.1:0-6491 GCA_964229475.1 Rubrivirga sp. | reverse complement strand
GATCTACCAGTGTGACTGGAGTTCAGACGTGTGCTCTTCCGATCTCGTTCGGCTGGACGCCGCCGTACGGGTTCTACGGCGACGGCGTCTCGCCCGTCCACGTCGATGGCGACGGCTACGCGCTCGAGCTGGCCCCCATCGTGGGCGCCGCCGGCGGGCCGACGCAGCGGACCGACCGCGGCGAGCGCGACCCCTCGGCGCCGGTCTACCGGAACACGCGGGGGTTCCGGACGGCCGGGCGGCTCGGGCACCTCTACTTCGAGGCCCGCGCGACCGAGAACCAGCGCCGGCCCGCGTTCTACGAGCGCGACCCCACGCTACGGACGGCGCCGCGCTACGGGTTCGTGAAGGACCTCGGCGACGACGCCTACGACTATTTCACGGCCGAGGGCGGCGTCGGCTACCGCGACCGGTTCGTCGACGTCCGGTTCGCGCGGGACCGGAACCAGTGGGGGCCCGGGATGGGCACGCTGTTCCTCTCGAACTACGCCGCCCCGTACGACCACCTCCGCCTCGCGGCGCAGGCCGGCCCGCTCCACTACACGATGGCCGTCGCCCGGTTCACGACGCCCGAGCGCGACGGCCGCGGCGCCGACACCGTGCTCCCGTCCAAGTTCGCGGCCTTCCACCGGGTCGCCGTCGAGGTCGGCCGGTTCGAGGCCGAGGCGTTCGAGGCCGTCGTGTTCCACGACGACACGCTCCGAGGCAACCGGCGCGGGCCGGAGATCGGGTACCTCAACCCGGTCATCTTCTACCGCGCCGTCGAGAGCGAACTGGGCTCCGGCGACAACGCGCTCATCGGCCTCGGCGGCGCCGTCCGCCCGGTCGACGGGCTCCGCCTCTACGGGCAGGTCCTGATCGACGAGTTCGTGGCCGACCGGTTCTTCGACGACTCGTGGGTCAACAAGTGGGGCGTCCTGGCCGGCGCCCACGTCGGCGACCTCGGCCGGCCCGGGCTCGAGGCCCGCGCCGAGTACGCCCGCCTCCGGCCCTACCTCTACGGCCACCGGAGCACGTTCAGCGCCTACGTCCACTACGACGACGTGCTCGGCCACCCCGTCGGCCCCAACGCCGACGACCTCTCGCTCTTTCTCCGCTACCGCCCGGGCGTCCGCACGACCGCGCAGGTGCTCGCGACGCGGGCACGGCGCGGGCGCGACCCCGACGGCCTCTTCGTCGGGGCCGACCCGACGGTCTCCTACTTCGAGCGGGCCAGCAACGAGTCGCCCACGTTCGACGGCGTCCGCCAGACGGAGTGGCTCGTCGAGGGCTCCCTCGCCTACGAGCTCCTGCCGCGGCTGGCGGTCGAGGCCGCGGGGCTCTACCGGGCCGTCGACGACGACGAGCGCGGGCTCGACCGGGCCGCCGCCGTGACGGTCGGGCTCCGCTGGGAGCTCCCGTTCCAGAGCGTCCGCTACTAGCCACCCCCGCCTCGGCGCCGAGGCGGGCAGGCCCACAACAAGACGGGGCCGCCGCGTCGTGCGACGGCCCCGCAGTCGGAACGAGCCGAGGGCGCCTAGGCGTCGGCGGTCGCGGCCCAGGCCTGCTGCGTGCGGCGGACGGCCTGCTGGCCGACGGTCGCGTCGATGGCCTTGTCCTCGTCGCCCAGCTCGGCGGCGACGACCGTGCAGACGGCCTCGGAGAGCCGGCCGATGAGGCCGGTGAGGTCCTCGAGGTTGCCGATCGCGAGCTGCGCGAGGTCGTCGGCCTTGAGCGCCAGCGCCGACGTATACAGCATGTGGTAGCTGACGGCGGCGAGGCTCGTGGCCGTGTACGAGTCGCGGATCATGCGCGAGACCTTGTCGGTCGACCGGAGTTGGTCGTAGAACCCGGCGACGACGCCGAGCGCGCCGGTCACGGCCTCTTTGACGGCCTCCTTGAGGTCGCCGTCCTCGGTCCGGTCGGTGTACGCCTCGAGCGCGGCGCCGTGGCGCGTGAGCGTCGACTGGAGCGACGTGAGGACGGAGACGGCGTCGGGGTACCGGGCGGTGTCGTCGGAGGCGAGCTGGCGCTCGACGGCCTTGAGGATGTGGCCCTCGACGGCCGCCATGTCGGTGACGTAATCGTTGAGGATGGCGGTGCGGTCCATGGCAGAAGGGGGACGGTGAGAAGGGACCCGTTCCACCGACCGCCACGCCGGGCCGTTCCGCCCTGGGAGCCCGGGATCGGCCAATTCGCCCGCGCCCCACACGATCTCGGGCGCGCCCTGACCCCGCCCTCCGCTAGCGGATGAGCGCCACCTTCCCGTACGTCGTCGAGCCGTCGGAGCCGGCCGCGGCCACGAGGTAGACGCCCGACGGGACGGGCACGCCGCTCTCGTCGCGGCCGTCCCACCGGAACGACCCGCCGCGCACTTCGGCGGCGTACACCACGTCGCCGGCCACCGTCATCACGCGGACCTGCGAGACGGCCGTCGCCAGCCCGCTCACGACCACGCCGGACGGGGCCGACGCCGGGCGGTACGGGGAGGGGGCCGTCGTGAGGGTCTCCGACCCCGGCTGGGGGCGCGTCGCGTCGCCGGGGGCGCTGAACAGGCCCTCGTCCGTCACGAAAAAGACCCGCCCGGTCTCGCGGTCGACCGAGACGGCGAGGACGCCGTCGCTCGGGAGCGGGCTCGTGTCGGCGGTGATCGTGCGGACGATCCCGGTGCCGGCGGCGTCGACGAGGTAGGCCCCGCTGGAGGTCGCGACCCAGAGCTGGCCGGCCGGGTCCACCTCGAGGTCGTTGACGGCGACGTCGCGGAGGAGGTAGCTCGTCCCGTCCTCGGTCAGCGGCCACTGCGGCGCGGCGAGGCTCGGGTCCGCCGCGAAGGCGTCGAGCGGGCGGAACACGGACGCGATCCCGCGCGCCGTGCCCAGCCAGACCCGCCCGTCCGGCGTCACGACCACGTCGCGGACGTCGGGGTCGGGGAGGCCCGTCCCGTTGGCGCCGCCCGTGAACCGGGTCGCGCGGTCGTCGGCGGCCGAGGTCGGGTCGGCGCCGGTGTCCCACACGCCGAGGCCGTTGGGGCCGAGCGCGAACCACTTCTGCCCGAGCCGGTCGATGGCGATCCCGAAGGCCTCGGCGGTCGGCGGGATCCCGGAGCCCGACGGGTACGGGAAGCCCCGCCAGGTCTCGCCGTCGAAGCGGTGGAGCGGGAACTCCGAGAAGTTGAGGACCCACGCCGCGCCGTCGTCGTCGACGGCCACGTCGCGCACGACGACGTAGCTCGGGTCGTCGCCCGGGAAGGGGCGGAGCGACGAGTTCGTCTGGTCGTAGGTCGTGACGTCGTCGCCGCGGAAGACCGTGACGCCGTCGCCGTTCGAGCCGGCGTAGAACGTGCCGTCCGGGCCCACGGAGGCCGAGATCCAGGCGGTGCGGCCGAGGTCGACCGAGGCGTCGTCGGTGCGGTAAGTCGTCCAGGTCCCGTCCTCCAGCCGGTTGACCGAGGCGAACAGGGCGGACTCGTTCCGCTCGGTCACCGCCCACACGACGCCGTCGTCGCTCACGTCGAGGTCCACGATGCTCGTCGAGAGGGGCCCCGGCGGGGCGACGGGCTCGGGGCGGACGCGGTTCTCGCCGGGCTGCGGCACGCGCGGGAGCCGGAACAGCCCGGCGGCCTCGTCCCCCACCCACGGCGCGCCGTCGGGCCCGAGGACGATCCCCGACAGCGACGACGCGCCCTCGGCCGCGTAGAACGACGGCGCCTGGCCCGGCGGGCGCGCGGCGTAGGCGAACAGCGGGGCGACGGCGTAGAGGAGCCCGTCGGCCGGCACGAGCGTCGTGATCGGGTTGTTGGTGAACAGCTGGCGCTCGTACGCGCCGGCCGCCGTCCGCCGGTAGAGGTCCCGGGCGGTGTCCGGACCGCCGCCCACGTAGAGCGCGCCGTCGAACCGGGCGAGGCTGTAGGCCGGCCCGTCGAAGGCGGTCTCCCGGGTCCAGGCGCCGGGCGCCTGGAGGTTGCCGGCGTCGCGCGGGGCCCGGACGAGCCCGCCGTCGGTGGCGACCCAGAGCCCGGCCTGCCCGTCGGGCAGCGGGGCCTCTAGGACGTCGTTCGCGCCGGTCCCGCCCTGGAGGTCGGCGAACCGGGGGTAGGCGTCGCGGACGCGCCCCGCCGCCGCGTCGAACACGACCACGCCGAAGTCGGTCGCGAGGTAGAGCACGTCGCCGCTCACGACGATCCGCCGGACGCCGCGGGCGGGGTACTGGTTGGCCCGGGTGATCTCGTAGAAGGTCCGGGCCTCGCGGGTCTCGGGGTCGTACCGCTCGAGGACGCCGTCGGCGTACCCGATCCACACGACGCCGCGGGCCTCGTCGACCGCGAGGGCGCCGACGGGGCCGCCCTGGAGCGCGCCGGCGGCCGTCTCCGTGAGCAGCTCGCCCGTGGCCACGTCGTAGAAGAAGATCCCGGCGTCGCTCGCCGCCCACAGCCCGTCCGGGCCGGACGCCACGGCCGTGACCTCGGTGTAGGCGGGGTAGGCCTGCCAGCCCGCGGCCGACTGGGCCGAGGCGGGGAGGACGAACAGGCAGCCGACGAGCAGCGCGAGGAGGGTCCGCATGGAGGCGGGAGGGTGGTTCGCGTAGCGGTCGGCGGGGGCGGTGCGGGGCTAGCGGCCGATCTGGGCCGTGAGGTTGACCATCTCGATGGCCGCCACCGCGGCCTCGGCGCCCTTGTTGCCGGCCTTGGTGCCGGCCCGCTCCCAGGCCTGCTCGATCGTGTCGACGGTGAGCACGCCGAAGATGACGGGGACGCCCGTCTGGAGCGCCGCCTGCTGGCACCCGCTCGTGACGCCCGAGGCCACGTAGTCGAAGTGGGCCGTGGCCCCGCGGATGACGGCGCCGAGGCAGACCACGGCGTCGTAGGAGCCGGAGTTGGCGAGCCCGTGGGCGACGAGCGGGATCTCGAACGCGCCCGGGCACCACGCCACGTCGACGGCCTCGGGGTCGGCGCCGTGGCGGGCGAGGGCGTCGAGGGCGCCGTCGAGGAGGCGCCGGGTGATGGCCTCGTTGAAGCGGCTCGCGACGACGGCGTAGCGCGCGCCGTCGGGCGAGACGAGGGATCCTTCGTAGGTCGTGGGCATCGGTCGGGAGAAGCGGCCCGCAAGGTAACGACCCCTCACGGCGGCTTCGATCCATCGCGGAGGGCCCTACGTAGCTTTCGCACCATGCTCGCATCCGCCCCCGGGGCCGCGCCGGCTCCGGCGCCCCGCCTCCTCCCCGCCGACGCCGCCCTGCCGGCCCTCCCGCCGTCGGTCCCGAGGCGGGGCCACCCGCGGTGGCTCCGGGCGCTCGGGCGGTGGGTGATGCGGGCGCTCGGCTGGCGGTTCGTGGGCGGCTTCGCCGACCGGTCGCGGCAGGTCCTCATCGGCGCGCCGCACACGTCGAACTGGGACGGCATCGTGGGGCTGGCGGCGGCGGCGGCCTGCGACGTCGGGTTCCACGTGTTCGCGAAGCGCCAGCTGTTCTGGGGCCCGCTCGGGTGGGGGCTGCGGGCGTTCGGCGGCGTGCCGGTCGACCGCTCGGCGCCGGGCGGGCTCGTCGGCCGGGCCGTCGCCGCGCTCACCGCCGGCGGGCCCGAGTTCGTCGCCATCACGCCCGAGGGCACGCGGAGCGCGGTCGAGCGCTGGAAGACCGGGTTCCACCGGATGGCCGTCGAGGCCGACGTGCCGATCGCCGTGATCGCCCTCGACTGGGGCCGCCGGGAAATCGGCGTCAAGGGGACGCTGGTCCCGTCGGGCGACCTCGACGCCGACCTCGGGGCGATCGGCGCCCTCCTCGCCGGCGTCGAGGGCCGGCACCCCGCCCGCGCGACGCTGCCGGCGGCCGGCCGGCCGGCGCTCCCCGTCTCAGCCGGCGGCTGAGTCTGACGCCTCCTCCGCCGTCGGCCCGCCCGCGCCGGGCTTGCCCTCGACGTAGTTGTGGAAGACGCGGCTCGTCGGGTAGGCGAGGTCCACGTCGTCGCGGGCGGCGAACCGGTCGAGCACGGCCTCCCAGACGTCCTGCTCGCTCCCGCGCACGCGGCGCGGCGCGACGAGGTACCGCATCGTGAGCTGGACGCCCTCCCCCACCACGCTCGTGTAGACGGTCGGCGTGAGCTTCGAGTAGAAGATGAAGTACTCCCGCGCGGCCCGCCGGAGCGTCCGCTCGGCGTCCTCCGAGAGGTGGTCGGCACACTCGTGGGCGACGTCGAGGAGGATCTGCTTGGCCGCCCGCCAGTCGCTCTCGAACGTGACCACGACGGCCACCTCGTGCCACACGTAGGCGAACGTGCCGGTGTGGTTCGTGACCGAGTCCGAGAAGACCCAGCCGTTCGGGAGGTGGACGATCCGGCCGGTCGACTGGCCCGCGCCGGTCTTGGTCCCGACCTCGAGGAGCGTGAACTGGAACAGGCGCTGGTCGATCACGTCGCCCGTGTGGCCGTGGATCGTGATTCGGTCGCCGGTCGAGAACGGGCGGCGCCAGATGAGGAAGGCCCACCCGGCGAGGTCCACGAGCGGGTCCTTGAGCGCGAT
>CAXRFJ010000071.1:0-3262 GCA_964229475.1 Rubrivirga sp. | reverse complement strand
GTCCAGCGCGGCGGTCGGGCGTGCCGTCTGCGTGCGCGGGCTACGCCTTCGGGCCCCAGACCCACCAGGCGAGCAGGCCGATCAGCGGGAAGAAGAACACGAGGGCGGCCCAGAGCACCTTCGAGCCGGTGTCCGCGTTGCTGTTGGCGATCTTGACGAAGGCGACCACGATCAGGACCGCGTGGATCAGCCAGCAGACGCCGCCGTAGCCGCTGAACAGGACGCTGAGGGCGTTGTCGCCCCCGCCGCAGCCGGTGAGGAGCAGCGCCAGCGCGCCGAGGGCGAGGACGGGGAGGGAGCGGAGACGGTCCATGGGGGCGGGGGGAAGGGCGAGGCCGACCGGAAGTGCCGAGCCTGCACGGGTTGACGTCGTCGTCCAGCTACCGCTGGTTGGCTGCGCCGTCCAACGAGCGTTGGTTGGCTGCGCCGTCCAGCTACCGCTGGTTGTCGCGGACGACGCGCTGGCCCCACACGAGGAAGACCAGCAGGCCCACGACGGGGATGCAGAACAGGACGATGAGGAGCACCTTCGTGCCGATGGCGAGGTAGGTCTTCCAGGTCGCCAGGGCGGCGAGCAGGGCCAGGACCGCGTTGAGGACCGCGATAAGGGTCAGCAGGAGCGTCTTGGCGAGGCCCGCGAGGGTGGCCGCGAGGGTCGCAGCGAGGACGAGCGTCATGGTGTTCGGGAGGAGATCGGGCGCCCTACGGCCCCAGGGCTGCGAGTGTTGCGCCGGCCCGGTGTGATCACCGAGGCGGGCGGGGCCGGGGAACGGCGACGGGGGCCGGACCGGCGCCGGGCGCGCGGAAACCCGCGAAACCTGACAAACTCGCCAAACCCAGCCCCGTAGGTTGCCCCCATGCGCATCGGCCCCATCGACCTCGGCGACCGCCCGCTCCTCCTCGCCCCCATGGAGGACGTCTCGGACCCCCCGTTCCGCATCATCTGCAAGCGGTACGGCGCCGACATGCTGTACACCGAGTTCATCTCGTCCGGCGGCCTGACCTACGGCGCCGAGGGCTCGGTCCAGAAGCTCGAGTTCTACGAGGAGGAGCGGCCCGTCGGCATCCAGATCTTCGGCGGCGAGATCGACCAGGTCCGCGAGGCGGCCCGGATCGCGGACGCGCAGGAGCCCGACCTCCTCGACATCAACTTCGGGTGCCCGGTCAAGAAGGTCGTCTGCAAGGACGGCGGGGCCGGCATCCTCCGCGACCTCCCCAAGATGGAGGCCATCACGGCCGCCGTCGTGGAGGAGGCCACGCGGCCCGTGACCGTCAAGACGCGGCTGGGGTGGAACGACGAGTCGATCCGGATCGAGGAGGTCGCCCGGATGCTGGAGGCCACCGGCGTCGCCGCCCTCGCCGTCCACGCGCGGACGCGGGCGCAGATGTACCGCGGCACGGCGCGCTGGGACTGGTTCCCCCGGATCAAGGCCGCGCTCCGCGACATCCCGCTCATCGGCAACGGCGACGCGACGACGCCCGAGAAGGTCCGCGACATGTTCGACGAGACGGGCGTCGACGGCGTCATGATCGGGCGCGGCGCGATCGGCAACCCCTGGGTCTTCCGCGACGCGAGGGCCTTCCTCGAGCACGGCGAGGTCCCGGACCCGCCGTCGTGGGAGGAGCGCGTGGCCGTCGTCGCCGAACACCTCACGCTCAAGTGCGCGTGGCTCGGCGAGCGGAAGGGGGTCCTCGAAATGCGGCGGATGTACGGCGGCTACTTCAAGGGCCACCACGGCGCCAGCCAGTTGCGGGCGCTCCTCATGGAGCATCAGGACAAGGCCGGCGTGCTGGAGGTCCTCCTCAACTGGAGCCCCGACGACGCGGAGACGGCGGTGCCCGTCGCGCGCGCCGTGAAGCCGGCGGCGATCCCGGCGCGGCTCCCGCGGAAGGCCCGCCTCCCCCGCCCCGCCGAACACGCGGCCTAGCCCGCCTCGGTCCCGAGGCGGAGAGAGTGGCGTGGCAGGGAGCGTGGTAGACTCCGCGAGCACTCTCCCCGACCCGATGCGCCTCGCCCTCGCCCTGCTGGCCGCCCTCGTCGCCAGCGGCCCCGCCCTCGCCCAGCCCGTCGTCGTCCACTGCGGGACGCTCCTCGACCCGGCCACGTCGATGGAGCCGCTCCGCGAGCAGACCGTCGTGGTCGCGGACGGCGCCGTCGTCGAGGTCGTCGCCGGGTACACGGAGCCGGGCACCGAGGCCGTCGACCTCCGCGACGCGACGTGCATGCCGGGGCTCATCGACAGCCACACGCACCTGACGGGCGAGAGCCGGCCGAACGCCTACATCGACGCGTTCCGCCTCACGGCGGCCGACCGCGTCCTCCAGGCGACGCAGTTCGCCCGCTCGACGCTCATGGCCGGGTTCACGACCGTCCGCGACGTCGGCGGCAGCGAGGGGGCGGACTACGCGCTCCGCGACGCCATCGACCGCGGCGACGTCGCCGGCCCGCGGATGTTCGTCGCCGGCAAGAGCCTCTCGATCCCCGGCGGCCACGCCGACCCGACCAACTCGTACCGCGAGGACATCGTCGGCGTCCCGGACGAGACGGACGGCGTGGTCTCGGGGCCGGAGTCGGCGCGGGAGGGCGTCCGGATCGCGATCAAACGCGGGTCGGACCTCATCAAGTTCACGGCGACGGGCGGCGTGCTCTCGCTCCAGGGCGACGGAACCGGCGCGCACTTCGGCGAGGACGAGATGCGGGCCATCGTCGAGACCGCCCGCGAGCACGGGCTCACCGTCGCGGCCCACGCCCACGGCGACGAGGGGATGCAGCGGGCCGTCCGCGCCGGCGTCTCGTCGATCGAGCACGGGACCTACATGTCCGACGAGACGATGCGGATGATGCGCGAGGCCGGCGTCTACCTCGTCCCGACGATCACCGCCGGCAAGTCCGTCGCCGACTCGGCGCGGATCGAGGGGTACTACACGCCCGTCGTGACGCAGAAGTCGCTGGAGGTCGGCCCGCGGATCCAGGACACGTTCCGCCGGGCCTACGAGGCCGGCGTCCCGATCGCGTTCGGGACCGACGCCGGCGTCTTCCGCCACGGCCGGAACGCGCGCGAGTTCGTCTACATGGAGGAGGTCGGCGTCCCGTTCATGGACGCCCTCCGGTTCGCGACCGTCAACGCGGCGGACCTGCTCGGCCGGGCGGGCCGGCTCGGTTGCCTCGCCGCCGGCTGCGCGGCCGACCTCGTGGCCGTCGCCGGCGACCCGCTCCAGCGCGCGTCGGCGATGCTCGACGTGGCCTTCGTGATGAAGGACG
>CAXRFJ010000070.1:0-6248 GCA_964229475.1 Rubrivirga sp. | reverse complement strand
GACGTCGTCGCGTCGCTGGCCTAGCCCGCGCCCGCCCGCCTCGGCGCCGAGGCGGGCCCCGTCGGGCCGAGGGAATCGGGCCGGGCTTCACGCCGGCCGCGGGGGGAGCGGGGTAGCTTCCCGGCCCCGAGATCCGCACGTCCGACATGCCCCGCTACCCCGAGGTCGACCGCTTCGACCCCGTCGCCGTCGAGGAGGAGGTCCTGGCCCGCTGGGAGGCCGAGGACACGTTCCGCCAGTCCCTCGAGATCCGCGAGGGCGCGCCCCACTTCGTGTTCTACGAGGGGCCGCCGACGGCCAACGGCAAGCCGGGCATCCACCACGTGATGGCGCGGACCATCAAGGACCTGTTCTGCCGCTACAAGACGATGCGGGGCTTCCGCGTCGACCGGAAGGCGGGCTGGGACACGCACGGGCTCCCGGTCGAGATCGAGGTCGAGAAGGAGCTCGGGTTGGAGGGCCGCCACGCCGTCGAAGACTACGGCGTCGCCGAGTACAACGCGGCCTGCCGCGAGTCCGTCCTCCGCTACAAGGACCTCTGGGACTCGCTCACGAAGCGGATGGGCTACTGGGTGGACCTCGACCACCCGTACGTCACGTTCGAGAACGACTACATCGAGTCGGTCTGGAACCTCCTCAAGCGGATCTGGGACAAGGGCCTGCTCTCGAAGGGCCACAAGATCCAGTGGTACAGCCCGGCCAACGGGACCGTCCTGTCGAGCCACGAGGTGTCGCTGGGCTACAAGGAGGTCCAGGACGTCTCGATCGTCGTCCGCGCCCACCTCGTCGAGGAGCCGCGGACGTCGCTGCTGGCGTGGACGACGACGCCGTGGACCGTCCCGTCGAACGTGGCGATGGTCGTGGGCGAGCGGATCCACTACGTCAAGGCCCGCCAGATGGTCGAGCAGGCGGATGGGTCGACAGAGGAGGAGTTCCTGATCGTCGCCAAGAGCCAGGCCTCGTCGATCCTCAAGGGCGACTACGAGGTGGTCCAGGAGATGACCGGCGCCGACCTCGTCGGGCTGCGCTACGAGCCGATGTGGGAGCTCGGCGACGCGGCCGTCGACGTCGACGGCTGGCGCGTCGTCTCGGCCGACTACGTCACGACCGAGGACGGCACCGGCATCGTCCACACGGCGCCGGCCTTCGGCATGGACGACTTCGCGACGGGGCAACGGCACGGCTTCCCGACCCTCAACCCGGTCACGCCCGAGGGCCGCTTCCAGGACGACTTCCCCCAGATCGGCGGGATGTGGTTCAAGGACGCCGACCGCGCCATCATCCGCGACCTGAGCGCGCGCGGGCTCCTCTACCGCGAGGACAGCTACGTCCACAACTACCCGCACGACTGGCGGAAGGGGACGCCGCTCATGCAGTACCCGGTCGAGAGCTGGTTCATCCGGACGACCGAGGTCAAGGACCGGCTCGTCGAGCTGAACAAGCAGGTCAACTGGCAGCCCGAGGGGATCGGGACCGGCCGGTTCGGGCAGTGGCTCGAGAACAACGTCGACTGGGCCATCTCGCGGATGCGCTACTGGGGCACGCCGCTGCCGATCTGGGTGAGCGACCGCGACCCCGAGCTCGTCGAGGTCATCGGCTCGGTCGCCGAGCTGCGCGAGAAGGCCGGCGGCCACTTCCCCCGCGAGGCCCTCAACCCCCGCCTCGGCGACGACGGCCTCGACCTCCACCGGCCGTACGTCGACGAGATCACGTGGCCCGACGGCCAGGGCGGGACCATGCGCCGCGTGCCCGACCTCCTCGACGTCTGGTTCGACTCGGGCGCCATGCCGTTCGCGCAGTGGCACTACCCGTTCGAGAACGTCGACAAGTTCGAGGCGAACGTCCCGGCCCACTTTATCGCCGAGGGCGTCGACCAGACGCGCGGGTGGTTCTACACGCTCCACGCCATCGCCGCGCTCGTCGACGACCGGCTGGCGTACCAGAACGTCGTCGTCAACGGCCTCGTCCTCGACGCGAACGGGGAGAAGATGTCGAAGTCGAAGGGCAACGCCGTCGAGCCGTTCGGCGCGATCGACCGTCACGGCGTCGACCCGATCCGCTGGACGATGATGTCCGCCTCCCCGCCGTGGGAGGACCTCCGTTATTCGACCGAGGCCGTCGAGGAGACGACGCGGAAGTTTTTCGGGACGCTCGTCAACACGTACCGCTTTTTCGCGACCTACGCCGGGCTCGACGGCTACGACCGCGACGCCGCCGAGGCGGTCCCGCTCGCGGAGCGGACCGAGCTCGACCGGTGGATCGTGAGCCGCCTCCAGTCGACCCTCTCGGAGGCCGTCGAGGCGCTCGACGCCTACCACCCGACGCGGGCCGCACGCGCCATCGAGGGCTTCGTCGACGACCTCTCGAACTGGTGGCTCCGCCGGAGCCGCCGCCGCTTCTGGGCGAAGGGTTCGGGGTCCGGAGTTCAGAGTTCAGAGGTCGGGGGGGAGAACTCCGAACCGCAAACCCCGAACTCCGACCGCTCGAAGCGCGCCGCCTACGACACGCTCTGGGAGAGCCTGGAGGCCGTCTCCCGGATGATGGCGCCGATCGCCCCGTTCGTGGCCGAGTGGCTCTACGGCGTCCTCGGCGGCTCCGCCTCGGTCCACCTCCAGGACTACCCCGTCCCCGACGTGATGGCGCACGACGCCGAACTCGAGGGCCGGATGGCGCTCGCGCGGGCGGTCACGACGGCCACGCTCGCGCTCCGCAACGAGGCCGGGATCAACGTCCGCCAGCCGCTCGCGTCGCTCCTCGTGGTGACCGGCGTCGGCGGGGTCGACGAGGACGTGCTGCTGTCCGTGAAGGATGTGATCCTCGACGAGGTCAACGTCAAGGCGCTGGAGACGGCGTCGGGCGACTCCGGCGTCGTGGTCAAGAGCGCGCGGCCGAACTTCAAGGCGCTCGGCCGCCGCCTCGGGCCGAAGATGAAGGAGGCCAACGCGGCCATCCGCCTGCTCGACACGGCGTCGGTCACGCGCTACGAGACCGAGGGCACGCTGGAGCTCCTGCTCCCGAGCGGGTCCGTCGTGCTGGAGGCCGGCGACCTCGAGGTCGTGTCGGAGGGCGTCGAGGGCCGCGTCGTGCGGCAGGAGGCGCTCACGGACGCGAGCGGGGCGGCGCAGGTGGTGACCGTCGCGCTCGACACGACGCTCGACGACGCGCTCCGCGCCGAGGGCGTCATGCGCGAGTTCGTCAACCGCGTCCAGCAGCTCCGCAAGGAGGCCGGCTTCGACGTGGCCGACCGGATCGCCGTCGAGTTCGCCCCGACGCCGGCGCTGGCCGGGCACGTCGGCCTCGGCGCCGAGGCGGGCGCCCTCGCGCCGTCCTTCGCCGACCCGGTCCGCGCCGAGACCCTCGCGGAGTCGCTCGCCGTCGCCGCGGCGCCCGCGGGCGACCTCGTCCGCGACGTCGAGATCGGCGGCGAGACGTTCCCCGTCGCCGTCCGCAAGCTCTAGGACCCGCTGCCCGCCCTCGCTCGTTGGGCGCCCTTCATCCGACCGAATCCATGCGCGTCCTCTGGGCCACGTTCGTCCTCGTCGTCGTCGACCAGATCACCAAGCTGGTCGTCAAGTACAACATGGAGATCGGGGAGTCCATCCCGGTCGTTGGCCGGCTGTTCCGGTTCACGTTCACCGAAAACCCCGGCATGGCGTTCGGGCTGACGGTCGGGAGCAAGCTGTTCCTGACGCTGTTCTCGATCGTGGCGACGGTCCTCATCTTCGTGTACCTCCGGCGCGTGGCGTGGGCGCCGTTCGGGTACCGGATGGCGCTGGCGCTCGTGCTCGGCGGGGCGCTGGGCAACGTGATCGACCGGGTGTTCTACGGCGTCGCCTTCGGCGAATGCCCGCCGTCGCCGCCGGACTCGTACCGGCTGTTCTACGGCTGCGTCGTCGACTTCCTCCACCTCGACGTCTATCAGGGCCAGGTCTTCGGCCGGAACGTGGCGCTCTTCCCGATCGGCAACATCGCGGACGTGGCCATCATCGTCGGGGTCGTGCTCATCCTCGTGACCCAGAGCCGGTTCCACGAAGCCGTCCAGGCGCGCGAGATCGCCGAGGCCGCTCCCGAAGCGGGGCCGGCCGACCCGGCGGCGGAGGCGTAGCTCAGCCCGACCGCGCGCGGCGGACGACGAGGAGCACGCTCGACACGACGAGCGCGGCGCCCAGCAGGCTCAGCCCGTCGACGGGCTCGCGGAGGACGAGCGCGCCCCACGCGAACGCCAGCACCACCTGGAGGTAGCCGATCGAGGAGGCCGTCCCGGCTTCGAGCCGCGCCATCCCCTTCGTCAGCCCGACCTGCCCGGCGTGCGTCGTGAGGCCGATGCCGAGGAGGAGCGGCCAGTCCCAGCCCGTCGGCCACACCCACCCGCCGCCGAGCGCGAACGGCGCCGCGCCCGCGAGCCCGATCCACGAGAGGTAGAAGATGATGGTCATCGGGCGGTCCGTCTGGCGGAGCTTCCGGACGAACGTGTAGGCGAACCCGGAGAGGACGGCGGCGCCCGCGACGGCCGCCACGCCCCACCCGTCGAGCGCGGCCTCGGCGCCGAAGAGGGCGCTCGGCTTGGCCACGAGCACGACGCCTGCCAGCGACAGCGCCGTCCCGAGCATGACGATCGGCCGGAGGCGCTCGCCGAGCAGGAGTGCCGCGACGAGGCCGGTCCACACGGGCGCCGTGTACTGGATGGTGACTGCGTCGCCCAGCGGGAGCCGCCCGATGCCGACGTAGAACAGGCTCAGCGCGACGGCCCCGAACCCACCCCGGAGCGCCAGCGTCCGCCGATCGGCGCCCCACGGCGACGCGCCCGCGTGGCGGAGCGCGGCGACCGTGACGGCCGTCATGAACAGGGACCGCGCGAACACGATCTGCATGGCCGGGAACGTGGCCGAGGCCAGCTTCACCCCGAGCCCCATCAGGCTGAACCCGAGCGCCGCGCCGAGCATGTAGGCGACGCCCCACGTCCGCTCGCGGCGGTCCGTCTCCGCCCGCGGCGGGGCGGTCCGCGCCACGTCGGGGGCCGGGGAGGGGGGAGGCATGGGACGGCAACGACCCGGCCGGCGGCCCGTTCGACGCCCGGCCGCGATCCACGCGACCCTCACGCGTGGCGCCGCTTCGGCGGCTGCACCGAGGCGGACCTACCGGCCGAGGGCGTCGGCCTCGGTGGGCGCGCCGGAGCCGTCGTCGATCACCTCGGCGTCCTCGACGCCGGCCGGCCGGCCCGCGCCGAACGGCCCGAACGGCGTCCCCATCGCACCGGCGGCGCCGACCACGCGGACGCTCCCGCGCTGGACGGCCCGCTCGAACCGCGACTTGAGGCCGCGGCGGGCGAGCGCTCGCGTTGGCGGGAAGAGCCCGAGGAGGCCGACGACGTCCGTCAGGAAGCCGGGCGTGAGCAGGAGCGTGCCGGCCATGAGGATCACGACGCCGTCGATGAGCTCCGGCCCCGGCACGCCGCCCGTGGCCAGCTTCTGCTGGACGCGCCGCCACGCGGCCGTCCCCTCCCGCCGCGCCAGCCACGACCCGACGACGGCCGTCAGCACGACGATCCCGACGGTCGGGAGCAGCCCGATCCGCTCGCCGACGGTGACGAGCAGGGCGAGGTCCAGGAGCGGGACGACGAGGAACAGCAGGAGGAGGCGGCCGAACACGGGCGGGCGGGTGGGGGTAGAGCGAACGCGCCCTCCCTGAACCTCCGTGCCTTCGTCCCGGGTCCGCCCGTTCCTGCTCGCGGCCGCCGTGCTGGCGCTCGCCCCGGCTGCGGCCGGCCAGCCGGGCCTCGCGGGGCCCGAGGTCGAGGCGCTGTCCGAGGCGCTCCGGGCCGAGCAGGGGGCCCACCTCTGGCGGGTCGGCGCGTGGGGGCTGGCGAACGCCGTCGGCGGCGCGGCGCTCGTCCTGGCGTCCGACCGGTCGGGGCAGCCGGGCCGCTGGGCCTTCGGTCTCCAGTCGGGCGCGTGGGGCACCATCAACGTCGGGATCGCGGCCGTCGGGCTGCTCGCCGGGCCCGGCGAGGTGACGGCCGAGTGGGCGCGGGCCTTCGCTGCCGAGAACGGTTACGCGGACGTGCTCCTGCTCAACCTCGGCCTCAACGTGGGCTACGCGGCCGTCGGCGGGACGCTCCTGGCGGTCGCCGGGCGCGGGGTGCCGAACCCGGCGGCGTGGCGCGGGCACGGCGCGGCGCTCGTGCTCCAGGGCGCCGGGCTCTTCGTCCTCGACGGCCTCGCGTACCTGGGCACCCGCGACCGCCTCGG
>CAXRFJ010000069.1:0-10075 GCA_964229475.1 Rubrivirga sp. | reverse complement strand
CGGCGGCGACCGCCAGCACGGCGGCGAGGAGGGGGGCGAGGCGTCGGGGCATGGGCACACGGTGGGGCCCGGCCAGGATACGGGCCCTCGTCGCCGGGGGCGTATGACGCGGGGTGTCAGCCTCGGGCGCTACCTTGGGATCAATCCCCCCAGACATCGAAGAAATGCCGGTCGTCGACACGATCCCGCTCCACGAAACGGCCCGTGAGCGGTACCTCACCTACGCCCTCTCCGTCATCACCAGCCGGGCGCTGCCGGACGTCCGCGACGGCCTCAAGCCGGTCCAGCGGCGGATCCTGTACGCCATGTACACGAACCTCCGGCTCGGGCCGGAGTCGCGGCACCGCAAGAGCGCGACCATCGTCGGCGAGACGATGGGCAAGTACCACCCCCACGGCGACACGGCCATCTACGACGCGATGGTCCGGATGGCGCAGGACTGGTCGCTCCGGGCGCCGCTCGTCGACGGCCAGGGCAACTTCGGCTCGCTCGACGGCGACAGCCCGGCGGCCATGCGCTACACCGAGGCCCGCCTCCGGGCGCTCGGCGCCGAGCTCCTCCGCGAGATCAAGCAGGACACGGTCGCCTTCCGGCCGACCTACGACGGCCAGCTGTTCGAGCCGGTCGTCCTGCCGTCGCCGGTCCCCAACTTCCTCATCAACGGCGCCACGGGCATCGCGGTCGGGATGGCGACGAACGTGCCGCCGCACAACCTCGGCGAGGTCGTCGACGCGTGCCTCGCTCTCATCAAGAGCCCGAACGCCCGCCTCGACACGCTCCTGGGCCACGTCCAGGGGCCGGACTTCCCGACGGGCGGGCGGATCCTCAACACGGCCGACGAGATCGCCGCCATCTACGAGACCGGCGAGGGCGCCATCGACCTCCGCGGCGAGTACGAGACCGAGGGGAAGACGACGGTCGTCGTCACCTCGATCCCGTACGCGGTCACCAAGGCCGACCTGATCGAGAAGATCGCCGACCACATCCGGCTGGGCAAGGTGCCCCAGATCGTCGACGTCCGCGACGAGTCGACGGAGGACGTCCGGATCGTGCTCGAGCTCAAGCGCGGGTCGAGCGCCGAGGCGGCCATGGCCTACCTCTTCAAGCACACGCCGCTCCAGAGCCGCTTCCACGTCAACCTCACGGCGCTCGTGCCGACCGACAACCCGGAGGTCGCGGCGCCGCAGAAGGTGGACCTCCGGACGGCGCTCCGGCACTTCCTCGACTTCCGCCTCGAGGTCGTGACGCGGCGGCTGGAGCACGAGCTCCGCGCGCTCGAGAGGCGGATCCACATCCTCAAGGGCTTCGCCATCATCTTCGACGCGCTCGACGAGGCCATCCGGCTCATCCGGTCGTCGAAGAACAAGGCCGACGCGAACGGCCGGCTCCGCCACCGCTTCCGCCTCGACGAGGAGCAGGCCGACGCCGTCCTCGAGATCAAGCTCTACCGGCTGGCGCGGATGGAGATCGACGCCATCCTCAAGGAGCTGGCCGAGAAGGAGAAGCGGGCCCGGGAGATCCGGGCGCTCCTCAAGGACGAGGACGGCCGCTGGAAGATCGTCCGGACCGAGCTCCGCGAGATCAAGAAGCGCTACGCCGACGACCGACGGACCCAGATCTCGGGGCCGGACGCCGTCGTCGAGTACGCGGCCGAGGACTACATCGTCCAGGAGGACGTCTACGTCATCGTGACGAAGGACGGGTGGGTCAAGCGCCAGCGCTCCTACACCGAGCTCGACGCGATCCGCGTGCGCGAGGGCGACCGCGTGCTCTACGCGCTCGCGGCCTCGACGCGCGCCACGATCGGGTTCTTCTCGTCGGCCGGGCGCTGCTACACGATCCGCGTCGACGACCTGCCCCAGACGACGGGCTACGGCGACCCGGTCCAGAAGTACTTCGACTTCGCCGACCGCGAGACGGTCGTGGGCGTGGCGAGCTTCGACGCCCGCGTGATGCCGGTCGGGGTGCCCGAGGTCAACGGCGTCCCGCAGCCGGAGCTGTTCCAGGGCGACGGCGCGCCGCCGTCCGAGGACGTCACGGTCGGGCCGTACCTCGTGGCCGTCTCGACCGACGGGCTGGCGGTCCGGCTCGAGACCGAGTCGTTCGTCGACCCGTCGAACAAGAACGGCCGCGTGGTGATGCGGCTCGCGAACGGCCAGCGCGTCGTGAACGCCGAGGTCTGCTCGGGGTCCGAGAACGTGTGCCTCGCCTCGAAGCAGGGCCGCGCGCTGATCTTCCCGGTCCCCCAGATCCCCGTCTTCAAGAGCGCCGCGAAGGGCGTCATCGCGATGCGCCTGGAGGCCAAGGACGACCGCGTCCTCGGCATGGCCGTCTCGGACGCCGCCCGCCGCGGGCTGGAGGTCGAGACGAGCCGCGGGCGCGAGGAGACCGTCCGGACCACGAAGTTCGACGTGACGAACCGGGGCAACAAGGGCGCGACGATCATCAGCCGGGGCACGCTCAAGGCGGCCACGCCGGACCCCGTCGAGCTCCACCTGCCCGGCCGCGAGTCGTAGCCGCCCCGCCCGCCTCGGGGACGACGCCGAGGCGGGCAAAGAGCCGGCGAAGCGGGGCGCGCGGCGGACGATCGGGCCGAGCCGGATCCGCGGCGGGCCTAGTTTCGTCGTCGCGAACGACAACTCCACACCCCTCTACTCATGGCTTACCCGACGACCCCGTCCGACACCCCGTCGCCGAGCACGCACGGCGCGCCCCCGACCGACGCGCCCGCCGGCAAGTGCCCGTTCGGCTACACGCCCGGCACCGGCCGCAAGAACCGCGACTGGTGGCCGAACCAGCTCGACCTCTCGGTCCTCCACCAGAACAGCCCGGCCGCCAGCCCGCTCGCCGGCGACTTCGACTACACGTCGGCCTTCCTGACCCTCGACTACGACGCCCTCAAGCAGGACCTCCGGGACCTCATGACGGACTCGCAGGACTGGTGGCCGGCCGACTACGGCCACTACGGCCCGTTCTTTATCCGGATGGCGTGGCACAGCGCCGGGACGTACCGCGTCGGCGACGGCCGCGGCGGCTCGTCGAGCGGCTCGCAGCGGTTCGCCCCGCTCAACTCCTGGCCCGACAACGCCAACCTCGACAAGGCCCGCCGCCTCCTCTGGCCGATCAAGCAGAAGTACGGCAACGCCATCTCCTGGGCCGACCTCCTCGTCCTGACGGGCAACGTCGCGCTGGAGTCGATGGGCTTCCAGACGGCCGGCTTCGGCGGAGGCCGCGAGGACGTGTTCGAGCCCGAGGCCGACGTCTACTGGGGCACCGAGGAGGAGTGGCTCGCCGAGTCGGGCGGGCCGAACAGCCGGTACAAGGAGGGCCGCGCGCTCGACAACCCGCTGGCGGCGGTCCAGATGGGCCTCATCTACGTCAACCCCGAGGGCCCGGACGGCGAGCCCGACCCCGCGCGGTCGGCCATCGACATCCGCGAGACGTTCGGCCGGATGGCCATGAACGACGAGGAGACCGTCGCGCTCGTGGCCGGCGGCCACACGTTCGGCAAGAGCCACGGCGCCGGCGACGCGTCGCTCATCGGGGCCGAGCCCGAGGGCGCCGAGATCCACGAGCAGGGCCTCGGCTGGACGAGCCGCTTCGAGAGCGGCAAGGCCGGCCACACCATCACGAGCGGCATCGAGGGCCCCTGGACGCCCACGCCCATCACGTGGGACATGACCTACTGGGACATGCTCCTCGACAACGAGTACGAGCTGGTCAAGAGCCCGGCCGGCGCGTGGCAGTGGCAGCCCAAGAACCTCGACGAGAGCAACACGGCGCCCGACGCCCACGACGCCTCGAAGCGCGTCCCGACCATGATGACGACGGCCGACGTCGCCCTCAAGGTCGACCCCGAGTACAAGAAGATCTCGGAGCGCTTCCGCAACGACCCCGACGCGTTCGCCGACGCGTTCGCGCGGGCCTGGTTCAAGCTGACGCACCGCGACATGGGCCCGAAGGCCCGCTACCTCGGCCCGGAGGTCCCGGAGGAGGACTTTATCTGGCAGGACCCGCTCCCGGCCGTCGACCACCCGCTCGTCGACGTCGACGACGTCGAGGACCTCAAGACGGCGATCCTCGCGACCGACCTCTCGGTCTCGGACCTCGTGTTCGTGGCGTGGGCGTCGGCCGCCTCGTTCCGCAACTCCGACAAGCGCGGCGGCGCCAACGGCGCCCGCATCCGCCTGGAGCCCCAGCGGAGCTGGGAGGCCAACGACCCCGACCGCCTCGGGCGCGTGCTCGACGCCCTCGAGGAGATCCAGGGCAACTTCAACGACGCCCAGAGCGACGGCAAGCGGGTCTCCCTCGCGGACCTCATCGTGCTCGGCGGCGCGGCCGCCGTCGAGAAAGCCGCGCGCGACGCGGGCCACGACGTCTCGGTCCCGTTCACCCCGGGCCGCGCCGACGCGACGGAGGAGCAGACCGACGCCGCGTCGTTCGAGCCGCTCGAGCCCAAGGCCGACGGGTTCCGCAACTACCTCCACGCGGACGTCGCCGTCCCGACCGAGGCGCTCCTCGTCGACCGGGCCCAGCTGCTGGCGCTCTCGGCGCCGGAGATGACCGTCCTCGTCGCCGGCCTCCGCGCGCTCGACGCCAACTACAAGGGGTCGAAGCACGGCGTCCTCACGGACCGCCCGGGCCAGCTCACGAACGACGTGTTCCGCAACCTGCTCGACATGAGCACGGAGTGGGTCCCGACGTCCGACGACGCGATCGAGTTCGAGGGCCGCGACCGGGCCACGGGCGAGACGAAGTGGACCGCCACGCGCGTCGACCTCGTGTTCGGGTCGAACTCGCAGCTCCGCGCGCTCGCCGAGGTCTACGCCCAGGACGACATGGCGGAGACGTTCGCCCGCGACTTCGTCACGGCGTGGACGAAGGTGATGAACGCCGACCGGTTCGACCGGGCCTAGCCCGTCCCCGCTCCGGCACGCTCTGCGGGCCCGCCTCGACGCCGAGGCGGGCCCGCGCGCGTTGTGGCCCACCTCTGACCGGGGCTCCCCCGCCTCGGTCGACACGCCGAGGCGGGCGGGGGCGGGTAGCTTCCGGCGTCCCGCCCGCCCTCCATGCCGCCCGATCCCGCCGACGCCGCGCCCGACCGCTCCGTCACGTTCGGCCAGGCGCTGGTGCCGGTGCTCGCCCTCCTGGCGCTCGTCGTCTACGGGCTGATCCTGCGGCCGCAGGCGTTCAGCGAGCCGGCGTTCCCGCTCGAGGTCGTGTTCGTGCTGGCGTCCGTCGTGGCGGTGGGCTGGCTCCGGTGGCTGGGGCACCGGTGGGACGACGTCCAGGCGACGATTGTCCGGAAGCTGACGCAGGCGCTGCCGGCCTTCTTCATCTTCTTCGCCATCGGCGTCCTCATCGGGAGCTGGATGGTGTGCGGGACGATCCCGATGCTCGTCTACTACGGGCTCGAGCTGATCCACCCGGCGGTGCTGTACCCGGCGGCGTTCCTCGTCCCGGTCGTGTTCTCAACGCTGACGGGCACGTCGTGGGGCTCGGCGGGGACGATCGGCGTCGTCGTGATCGGGATCGCGGGGGCGATGGGGGCGAACCTCGGCGTCGCGGCCGGCGCCGTCATCGGCGGGGCGTACTTCGGCGACAAGCTCTCGCCGCTCTCCGACACCACGAACATCGCGGCGCTCGCGGCCGGCGTCGACGTGTACACGCACGTTCGGTCGATGCTGGTCACGACGGTGCCCTCGGCGCTCGTCGCCCTGGCGGCCTACGCGGCGCTGGGGTTCGTCTACCCGCCGACCGTCACCGAGGCGGGCGCGGCGTCGCTCGGCCCGTTTCTGGAGGCGCTCGACGGGATGTTCGCGTTCAGCGTCCTCCTGCTGATCCCGCCGCTCATCGTCCTCGGCGGGTCGATCCGGAAGCTGCCGACGGTCCCGACGCTCGTCGTCTCGGCGCTCGTGGCCGCGATCCTCGCGCTCGTCGTCCAGCCGTTCCCGCTCGCCGACGTGCTCCAGTCGCTCGCCCGCGGGTTCGACGTGTCGATGGCGCCGTGGGCGGTCGATCCGCCCGAGGGCGTCGTGACGCTGGTCACGCGCGGCGGCGTCTACGCGCTCATCGACGCCATCGTGATCGCCGTCCTCGTGTTCGTGTTCATCGGCGCGCTCGACCACGTCCGCGCGATCGACACGGTCGTCGGGCGCGCGTTCCGGTGGGCGCGGTCGCGGCGGGCGACGGTCCTCGCCACGCTCGGCGCCAGCGGCGTGACGAACGCGCTCACCTCGAACCAGTACGCCACCAGCTTCATCGTCGCCGACGCCTTCGCCCCGAAGTACGACGAGCTCGGCATCCCGCGCCGCGTCCTGTCGCGGTCGCTCGAGGACACCGGGACGATGATCGAGACGGTCGTCCCGTGGACCCCCAGCGCCGTGTTCATGGTGGCGACGCTCGGCGTCCCGTTCGCGGCGTACGCGCCGTTCCAGATCCTCTCGCTGGCGAACCTCGTCATCGCGCCCCTCATCGCCGTCCTCGGTTGGGGCGGCGTGATGGACGATGCGACCCCGCCCGCCTCGGTCGCTCCGCCGGCCGAGTCCCTCCACGACCCCACCGAGGCCGAGCCCTTCGATGCCTGAGCGCCAGCCCGAGACCGACCTGATGCACTGGGGTGAGGACCGCGCGGCCGGCCACGGCGCCGTCGTCCCGCCGCTCGTCCAGACCTCGACGTTCGCCTTCGACGGCTGGGACGCCATTGACGCGGCCTTCGACGACCGGACCAACGCCTACCTCTACTCGCGCGCCGGCAACCCGACCGTCCGCGTGGCCGAGGACAAACTCGCGCGGCTCGCGGGCGGCGAGCGGGCGCGGCTGTTCGCGTCGGGGATGGGCGCGATCTCGGCCGCCATCCTGTCGTGCGTCGCGGCCGGCGACCACGTCGTGGCCGTCCGCAACGCCTACGGCCCGGCGGCGAATCTGCTCGATGGCTACCTGTCCAAGAAGATGGGGCTGCGGACGACGTTCGTCGGGGGTGAGATGGTCGCCGAGTTCGAGGCCGCGATCACGGACCGGACGCGGCTGATCTACCTCGAAAGCCCGTCCTCGGCCGTGTTTGGACTGCAGGACGTCCGGGCCGTCGCCGACCTCGCGCGCGCGCGCGGCATCCGGACGCTCATCGACAACACGTGGGCGACGCCGCTTTTTCAGACGCCGCTCGCGATGGGGATCGACCTCGAAGTCCACTCGTGCTCGAAGTACCTCGGCGGGCACAGCGACCTCGTCGGCGGCGTGGTCATCGGGCGGCGGGCCGCGATCGAGGCGCTGGCGGTCGCCGAGGGCGAACTGCTGGGAGGGACGATGGCGCCGTTCGAGGCGTGGCTCCTCATCCGGAGCCTCCGGACGCTGCCAGTCCGCCTCCGCCAGCACGAGGCGAGCGCGCTCCGCGTCGCGCATTTTCTGGAGGGGCACCCCGCCGTCGCGCGCGTCCGCCACCCGGGCCTGGAGAGCCACCCGCAGCACGCGCTCGCGCGCCGCCAGATGACGGGGACGACGGGCCTCATGGGCTTCGAACTCGCCACCGACGATCTCGGCCGGATCAAGCGGTTCGTCGACGCGCTCGACGTGTTCCAACTCGGCGTGAGCTGGGGCGGGCACGAGAGCCTCGTCTACGCGCCCGTCATCAGCCTGCTGAAGGAGCAGCCGCCAGAGCGCTTCGCCGCGCTCGGCATCACGCCCGGGACGATCCGGATCTCCGTTGGCTTGGAGCACCCGGACGACCTGATCGCCGACCTCGACGCGGCGCTGGCGCACGTCGTCGGCTGAGTCCGTCCGCCTGACTTCGTCGACCTGGCGGGTCGGCGCCGAGGCGGGCGGACTCAGTCAGGCGTCGGATTCGACTTCGTCGCGATCGAGCTCGGCGCCGACCTCGTTCGAGACGTGGCGCGTGCAGACGTGGCCGTCGAGCACGAACCCGTTGACGATCCGGAACGTCCCGCGCTCGCCGGCCACGGCGTACAGCGCGAACGCCGTGTCGGCCGTCGTCTGCTGGTACACGACCTCGACGCCCTCGATCTCGCCGTGGAACGCGAAAAAGTCCGCGAACCGCTGGCGGACGGCGTCGGCGCCCTCGGCGGTCCACTCGAACGAGACGAGGGCCGCGTCGTCGGCGTAGAGGGCGAGGACGGCGTCGAGGTCGGCCGCGGCGACGGCGGCGACGTGCTTCTGGAGAAAGGCGGAGGCGGACATGGCGGGAGGGGAGGGGCCGGGCTCGAACCGGACCCGGCCCGCGGCGGTCCCGAGGCGGGCGGTCTCGGGGATCTCCCCGGCCGGGTGGGCGGCCTCGGGCTAGCGGTCGCGGTAGTCGGCCGGGCGGAGCGCGCCGCTCGCGTCGCGGACGTGCGTCTCGGCGCCCGGCACGACGTCCGTGTTGTGGGCCGCCGCGCACCGCCAGCCGTCGGCGTGCCGGCGCATGACGAACGAGAACACGGTGTGCCGCACGCCCGGCCGCTCCACGCCGCCGCCCGCGCTCTGGCCGTCGAGGCGGACGCGCGCCTGCACGAGCGCGACCGTCTCGGCGAGCCGCGTCTCTTCCGTCCGCCCGACCGAGAGCGCCGAGTCGGGGAAGATCTCCGCCAGCCCGTAGGCGTGGGCACGGCGGATGGCCTCGCGGTCGTGCCACCACAGCCCGACGACGTTGACGAACGCGGCGTCGGGCTCGAACAGGTCGGCGAGGGCATCGGCGTCGCGGGCGTTCCAGGCGGCGGCGAAGGCCGCCGGCATGGCGCCGGGGTCGGGCAGGGCGGGCATCGGGAGGGGCGCGTCGGGCGGGTCCGAACGCGTTAGGTTCGGCGCGGTCTCCCGCCGCCCCGTTGCCCGCCCTGCTCGACCGGCTCCGCTCCGCGTTCGCGGTCCACCCCCACGGCGAGACGCCGGTGGGGGACGCCGTCGCGGCCGACCTCGCGGCCCAGGCGCGGCGCCGGGCCCGCGTCGTGGCGTGGGCGGGGCTGCTCGTCAACCTCCCGCTGTTCTACGTCGACGAGTGGCTGAGCCTCCAGAACGGGTTCTGGGCGCAGGACCCGGCCTACCACTGGGGCCTGCTCGGCTGGCGGGTGACGGCCGTCGTCAGCCTCGCCGCCTACCTCGTCTGGGACCGCCGGACCGAGCGGGGCCCGGCGGCCGACCGGCGGCTGGCGTCGGCGCTGGGCGCGTGGTTCGTGCTGCTCGGGGGCGCCTTCGGCATCTGGTTCGAGCCGAACGCCTTCGCGTTCCCGCTCTACGCGTTCACGCTCCTCCTCGTCGCCGCGCTCATCCACCCGCCGACGCGGGCGGTCCCGTGGGCCATGCTCGCGACCGTCCCGCTCATCGCGGTCGGGGCGCTGCTCTACGGGACCGCGTCCGACGTGTTCGTCGACTACATCGAGTTCCCGCCGCTCGTCGTCGCGCTCGCGCTCGTGGTCGACCGGTCGATCTACCGCCAGGCGTACCGGACCGCCGAGAGCGCGCGGCTGCTGGAGCGCGCCAACGGCGAGCTGTCGGCGACGCTCGAGGAGCTCCGCGAGGCGCAGGCCCGCCTCGTCGAGGCCGAGCGCCAGGCGGAGCGGACGCGGATCAGCCGCGACCTCCACGACTCGGTCGGGGCGCAGCTGTCGTCGCTGCTGGCCGGCGTCGAGCTGGCGAAGCTCGCCCGCCGCGCCGACGGCGAGTCGCCCGTGACGCTCGAGGAGGTCGAGGCCGACGCGCGCGAGGCGCTCCAGCAGCTCCGCGAGACGGTCTGGGCACTCCACTCGCCCGAGATCACGGTCGAGGGGCTGGCCGCCCAGCTCCGGCGGTTCGCCGAGGCGCGGGCGCGGCGGGCTGGGATGCACGCGGCCGTCCACGCCGAGGGCGACCGGTACGCGGCGCTCCCGTCGGCCCACGCGCTCCAGCTCTACCGGATCGGGCAGGAGGCCGTCCAGAACGCCGTCAAGCACAGCGGCGGGGCGACGCTGTCGGTCCGCGTGACCGCCCGCGACGGCCGCGCGACCGTCGCGGTGGCGGACGACGGGACGTTCCGCCCGCCCGTCCCGGTCACGGGCGACGGCGCGCCGTCGGGCTTCGGGATGAGCACGATGCGCGACCGGGCCGCCGG
>CAXRFJ010000068.1:0-13871 GCA_964229475.1 Rubrivirga sp. | reverse complement strand
CCTGGTCCCCGGGCTCCCTGAACCGGCTCCCTCCATCCGGGGACGGCGCCGATCCGCGCCGCGCGCCATCTTCCGGGCGCCCCCTTCCGTGCCCATGCCCCGCGTCCCCCTCGTCCTCGCCGCGCTGGCGGCCCTCCTGCTCGCCGGCTGCGCCACGGGCGGGCGGGCGACCGACGCCAAACCGTCGGCCGACCCACCGCCCGACGGCGCGGTCGCCGCGCTCCCCGCCGAGGCGCAGCCCGCCACGCTCGTCGTCGTCAACCGCTCGCGAAAGACGGTCTACTTCGTGTACGCCTCCGCGTGCTCGGCGCGGTCGTGGGGGCCCGACCGGCTGGCCCCCGAGGAGGTCGTCCCGCCCGGCAAGACGGCCGAGATCGCCGTGACGACGGGGTGCTGGGACCTCCGCGCCGTCTTCGGCGACGGGAGCGACCGCGTCCGCCGCTACGCCTACATCGCCGAGCCCCGCTGGCGCTGGACGCTGGGCTAGGCGGTCCCGAGCCCGAGGTCCGAGCGGGGCGGGTCGGGGTCACGGAGCGGGCCCGGCGACGGCCGCCGCCAGCCGCGCGGCGAGGCCGGAGGTGCGGAGGTCGGCGCGGCCGGCCGCCTCGGCGAGGGCGTCGGGGCCGCCGAGGATCGTCAGGGCGCGGGCGCCCGGGGCCGGCTCCTTGGCCCGCGTCACGGCCGTGTAGGCGAGCGCCCGCGTCACGCGCGGCGCCTGCTCGGAGCCCGGCGGCGGGAGCGCGAACAGGACGTCGTCGAACTCGGAGCCCTGGGACTTGTGGACCGTCATGGCCCACGCGGTCTCGTGCTCGGGCAGCCCGGAGACGGGCACCTCGCGGACCTCGCCCCCCCGCTCGAAGAGGACCACCGGCTGGGGGCCGCGCCGCCACACCACGCCCACGTCGCCGTTGAAGAGGTCGCGGTCGTAGTCGTTGGCCGTCACGAGGATCGGGCGCCCGTGGACCCACGGGCCGCCGAGGGACGGCCGCAGCCCGGCCTCGGCGAGCCGCCGCTCGACGAGCCCGTTGAGGGCGCGGACGCCCCACCGGCCGCCGCGCGTCGGGGCGAGCACGCGGAACGCGGCCGCGGCGTCGAGCGCCTCGCGCGGGTCCGTCGCCTCGCAGAGCCGCCGGGCATGGGGCTCGACGTGCGCCCAGACGGCGTCGGCCGAGGGCTCGACGCAGGCGACGTCCGCCGTGGCCCCGGGCGCAAGGACGGCGCGGACACCCTCCCCGTCGCCGTCGCGGAGGGCGCGGGCGAGCGCGCCGATCCCGGAGTCGTCGCGGAAGCGGTGCGACACGGTCAGCCGGACGACGGCGTCGGCGAGCGGGGCCTCCTCCCCCACCGCGAGGCCGCCGAGGCCGAGGGACTCGGCGAACGCGGCGAAGTCGGGGCCGAGCGCGTCGCGGGCGCCCGCCGCGCAGAGGTCGCCGAACACGGCGCCCGTCCCGACGCTCGGCAGTTGGTCGGCGTCGCCGAGCAGGATCAGCCGGGCCTCCGGGCGGAGCGCGTCGAGAAGCGCGTCGACCAGGAGGAGGTCGGCCATCGACGTCTCGTCGACCACGACCACGTCGGCCGGGATCGGGTCGGCGGCGGAGCGGCGGAAGCGGCGGCGCGAGGGCGAGTACCCGAGCAGCCGGTGGAGCGTGGCGGCCTCCGTCGGGATCCGGTCTCTGACGGCGTCCGGGACGGGCAGGTCGGCCCTCTTGTCGGCGATCGACTGCGCGAGCCGGTCCGACGCCTTGCCCGTCGGCGTGGCGAGGGCGATCTCGAGGCCGGGATCGGCCGTGAGGAGGAGCGCGAGGAGCTTGACGACGGTCGTCGTCTTGCCCGTGCCCGGCCCGCCAGCGACGACGGCGAGGCGGTGGCGGAGCGCGCCGGCCGCCGCGAGCGCCTGGCGGTCGCCGGCGGCGGCGTCGGGAAAGAGCGCCGCGAACGTGGGTCGGAGCGCCTCGGCGTCCACGTCGGCCGGGCCGAGGCGGGCCGCCAGCGCGGCGGCGACGCGGCCCTCGGCGGCCCACAGCCGGTGCGTCGCCAGGCGGCCGCCGTCGAGGAGGAGGGGCCGGACGTCGCCGCCCGCCGTGCCCACGACCGGGCTCTGCGCGAGCGCGTCGGCCCAGGCGGCGGGGTCCGGGAGGTCGACGCGCGTGCCGGGGAACGGGCGCCCCGCCCAGTCGGCGAGGACGACGGCGCTGTGGCCGCTCCGGCTCTGCGACGACACGAGCGCCGCCGCCAGCGCGACGGGCTGCGCGCGCGCCGGGTCGTGCTCGGCCAGCATCCGCGCGAGCGCGAGGTCGAGGGCGGCCACGTCCTCGCTCTCCGCCAGCCGGTCGAGGAGCGTGACCACGTCGGGCGAGAGCTCACGCATCGGCGAAGAGGAGGGCGTCGAGCGCCTCGACGAGGGCGCGCGGCGGGCGCGACGTCCAGAACCCCGTCCGGCCGTCCTCGGCGACGCCGCGGAGGAACACGTAGGCCACGCCGCCGACGTGCCGGTCGTAGTCGTAGGCCTCGCCCAGCCGCGCCCGCAGGTGGCGGTGGAGCCCGACGACGTAGAGGTGCGCCTGCAAGAGGTAGTGGTGCGCCCGCATCGCCCGGCCGACCGCGTCGGCGCCGTAGTGGGCGGCCGTCGGGCCGAGGTGGTTCGACTTCCAGTCGAGCACGTAGAACGGGCCGCCGGGGTCGTCGTCGGACGCGGGCGCGGGGTGCTGGACGACGAGGTCGGCGATGCCGGTGAACAGGTCCTCGGCGTCGGCCGACGCGAGGCGGCGGAGGGCCGGGGCGTAGGCCCGGAGGTCGTCGTCGCCGTGGGCCTCGACCACGTCGGCGATGCGGGCCGGCGTCTCGGCCGAGCGCGGCACGTGGAACTGCCACTCGGTGTCGCGGACGCGCGGGTCGGTGTCGACGTCGCGCAGCGAGAAGCCGAGGCCGTGGATCTCGACGGCGGCGAGCCGGGCGACCATCTCGCAGACGACGCGGGCGGGGTCGGGGAGCGGCCGGCGGTGCGGGCGGGCCGTGTGGAGGCCGTGGAGCCGGAGCGTCCGCGCGACGCGGGCCGCGGCCTCGGACTCCGGGTCGCGGTAGGCGTCGGGCGCCGAGAAGTCGGCGAACTGGAGCACCTCGTGGAGGCAGGTCCCGGCGCGGGCGCCGGCGGCGAAGGCGAAGATGCCCGCCTCGGGCGCGTCGGCGACCGGGTCGTCCGCGTCGTCGTGGCGGGCGTCGGCCTCGACGCCGGCCGTCCACCCCGAGAACGAGCCGGTCGACGCCGCGCGCCCCGCGCGCTCGGCGAGGTCCCGGCCGACCGACCGCGACCGCCCGCCGGCCGGGGCGGCGGCGCGGGCCTCGACCGCCCCACCGCCCGAGGGCAGCGGCCGGACCGCCATCCGGTCGTGCAGGTCGTCGGCGGCGATCCACTCCTCCAGAAACGCCAGCGAGGTCGGCAGCGCCTTCGCAGCGGCCGCCTTCGTCGCGGCGTCGAGCGCGGCGAGCCCATCGCCCGTGAGCGGCACCGGGAGGTTGCGGAGGAGGTGCCCGAGGCCGCTCATGTGGGCGCCGGAGAGCGGGCCCCACATCACGTAGAGCCGCTCTTTGGCGCGCGTCAGCGCCACGTAGGTCAGGCGGAGGCTCTCGGCCAGCCGCTCGGCCTCGGCGAGCGCGCGGTGCCGCTCCTGGTCCTCCGAGCCGAGGTCGTAGACGGCCGACGCGCCGCCCTCGACGTGGGCGACGGGCGGGCGCTCGACGAACGTCCCGAACCACGTCTCCTTCTCGCCCTCGTCCCACACGAACGGCGCGAACACGACGGGGTACTCGAGGCCCTTCGCGTTGTGCATGGTCACGAGCTGGACCGCGTCGGCGTCGCTCTCCAGCCGCATCTCGACGGCCGAGGCCTGGGCGAACGTCCGGCTGTCGCGCGTCCGGACCCAGTGCAGCAGTTCGTCGGGCGAGCGGCCCTCCGACCGCTCGGCGTCGTGGACCAGCTCGACGGCGTGACGGAGGTTCGTCAGCCGGCGCTCGCGGTCGAGGTAGCCCTGGAGCCGGCCGTAGACGTCCTCGCGGCGGAACAGGCCGGTCAGCATCCGGAAGACGCCGTGCTCGCGCCAGACGGCGCGGTCGCGGCGGAGGGTCTGGGCGACGGCCTCGACGCGGTCGTCGGCGCCCTCGGCGGCGAGGTCGGCGGCGGTCCAGCCCCACATCTCGGTCGCGAGGGCGGCGCGGACGGCGCGGCGGTCGCCCGGCCGCGCGACGGCGCGGAGCACGCGCTCCAGCTCGTCCATCTCCCGCGAGGCGCGGATGTCGTCGCCCTTGGCGACCACGCTCGGGACGCCGGCCCGCCGGAGGGCGTCCTGGAGGTCCCACGCCTGCTGGTTCTTGCGGACGAGCACGGCCAGGTCGCCGGCCGCCAGCCGCCGCCAGCCGCCTGCGGCCTCGTCGCGGATCTCGACCGCCGGGTCGTTGAGGAGCCGGCAGACCTCGGTCACGACGGCCTCCTGCGCCGCCCGCCGCGCCGGGTCCTTGCTGACCTCGCCGCGCCGGTTCGTCTTGAGGTCGCCGGCCGACCACCACACGAGCGGCGCCGCGGTTTCGACGCCGCGGATGCCCGCCTCGGCGTCGGCGCGGGGGCGGACGGGCCGGAACGGGATGCCGTCGTAGACGAACGGCCGCCCGGTCTCCCCCAGCCGCCCGAAGACGGCGTTGACGGCCTCGACGAGCCGCGGCGCGCTCCGGTAGTTCGTGTCGAGCGTGAACGACGGCGCGCGGGCGTCGGCCTTGGCGCCGAGGTAGGCGAACACGTCGGCCCCGCGGAAGGCGTAGATGGCCTGCTTCGGGTCACCGATGAACACGAGCGGCCGGCCCTCGAAGGCGGTCCGGAAGATCCGGTACTGCTTCGGGTCGGTGTCCTGGAACTCGTCGATGAGCGCGACGGCGTACTGCGCCTGGATCGAGCGGACGAGCGCGGCGCGCGTCGGGGCGCCCTCCGCCAGCGCCCGGTCGAGGCGGTCGACGAGGTCGTCGAAGGTGAGCACGCCGGCCGTCTCCTTGAGCCGCCGGTACGCGGCCTCGGCGTCGCCGACGAAGGCGTGGACGAGCGCGCGCTCCAGCGCGTCGAGCGCCGCGACGACGGCGTCGCAGGCGAGGAAGCCGGGGTCGGTGACGGCGTCCTCGGCGGCCTTCTTCGGGCCCGACCGGTTCTTGTACGAGATGGCGTCGACCACCTTCTCGGTCGTCGCGTCCTGGACGGCGTCGAGGTGGCGGTCGTCGCCCGCGGCGAAGGCGGCGACGCGCGCGAAGAGGCCGGGCCGGTCGGCGGCGAGGTCGCCGTGGCTCTTCTCGCTCCGCGAGTAGAACTCGTCCGGGACGACGGCGAGCTGGGCCGCGGCGTCCCAGGCGTCGCGGAGGGCGTCGCGCGCGGCCTCGACGGCGTCGAGCGCGTCCGCCAGCGGAGCCGCCTCGGGGACCACGCGGGTCCGGTCGAAGCGGGTCGCGTGGCCGGCGTGCTCCAAGAGCCGGTCGAGCGACCAGCCGGCCGCGACGGCGAGCGGCCCGAGGCCGGGGTGCCGGGCCGCGAGCGCGTGCCACACGTCGCGCGCCGCGCGCTGGCGGAGCCGCTCGGCGTCCTCGGTAAAGTCGAACGCGAACGGCTCGCCGCCCTCGAACGCCGAGCGCTCCAGGACCCGCTTGCAGAACCCGTGGATGGTGAAGACGGCCGCCTCGCCCGACTGCGCCAGCGCCCGCCGCAGCCGGTGCTCGGACGCCTCTCGGCTCGCCTCATCCGCCCCGAACCGTTCCAGAAACGGCGCGACGAGGGCGGGCGGCTCGGCCGGGGCCGTCTCGAACGCGTCGAGCGCGAGCCGGAGCGCGCGGCGGATCCGCGTCTTCAGCTCCTCCGTCGCCGCGACCGTGAACGTGACGACGAGGAGCTTCCGGAGGTCGGGCAGGCCGTCGTCGCCGGTCAGGTCCGGCACGGCGGGGTCGAGGACGAGGCGGAGGACGAGCTCCGTGAGCGCGTACGTCTTGCCCGTGCCGGCGCTGGCCTCGACGAGCGAGACGCCGGGCACGACGTCGACCTCGAGCGCCCGGAACGGGACGGGCCCTTCACTCTCTCCGACTGTGTTGTCATCCTGAGCGTCAGCGAAGGATCTCGACGCAGGTGTGTCCTCCGTCGCCACCAGCGGCGATGAGCGGGACGGCTTGCGCTGAGATCCTTCGCTCCGCTCAGGATGACGGGTCTGGGTGGTACTCGGCTCGATCGACGCGCCGTCGCCCGGGAGGTCCGCAAAAAGGTCGCCGGTCATGCGTCGTCGCGGTGGGCGAGGAGCGGGCCCCAGAGCATCCGGGCCCAGCGGTCGAACGAGCCGGCCATCGTGCGGAGCGGCTCGCGGCGGCGGTAGCACAGCGCGACGGCGGGGTCGGTCGTGTCCGAGAAGTCCTCGTAGCGGCCGTCGAACTTCTTGAGGGCGTCGGCCTGGACGTAGGGCGCGTCGGCGTCGCCGTCGGCGGCCACGGCGCGGCCCACGCGGACCGGGCGCCAGCCGGCGGCCTCACTCGTGAGCACCTGCGCGTGGGCCTCCGCCCACTTGCCCCGCTGGGGCCTCGCCTGCTCGAACGACGCCTGCTCGAAGAGCGGCGGCGGGACCTGCCGGAACAGCAGCATCCCGCGCACGAGGAACTGGAGCACGGCCCGCGCCTGGTCGGGCGGGACCGTCCGGAACGCCGCCGAGTCACGCTCGCCGAGGACGAGCGTCCGGTCGCCGACGCCGTCGGCGCAGAGGGCGAGGTGCTCGACCCAGCCGCGGACGAGGTCCTTGGGCTTGACCGACGCCGGCCGGTAGCGGAGCGCGCCCTCTGCGCCGAGTTGGACGGCGCCCGAGACCGTCCACACGTCGCTGCTGGCTGTCACCGGGGCCGCCTCGGTGGGACCGTGGGCGAGGACGCGCTCGGCCAGCCCGCGGACGGCGCCGACAGCACGCGAGACGTAGACGTCGCCGAGCGTGCCGGGCGGGAGGAGGCCGGAGCGCCGCAGCCGCTCGGCGATCTCGGCCTCGTCGGCACCCGCGAGGAGCGCGTCGAGCACGACCCGCTTGACGCCGTGGAAGCCGAGGCCGTCGAGCGCCACGGGCTCGTCGTCCTCCAGGGCCGCGTCCTCCAGCCGGAGGTCGAGGCCGAGCACGTCGCAGTGGTAGCGGCAGGGGTTCGTCCAGGCCCGCGCGAGCTCGTCGACCGTCGTCTCGACCGGCTCGGCCGCGCCGTCGCCCTCCGCCCCGACGAGGTCGAGGGCGGGCGCGTCGTCGGGGACCTCGAAGAACGGGAGGCCGTCGGCGCCGTCGCCGGCGGCGGGCGCGTGGTGGCCGGCGTAGGTGAAGTGCGTCGGCGGCGCGTCCGCGGCGGGCGCGGCGTGGCGGAAGTAGGCCGGGCTGAACGGCTGGAGCGCGTGGCGGACGACGAGCCGCTCGGCGGCCGGTTTCCCGAACGTCCGCCGCCAGCCGTCGAGGAAGGCGTCGAGGACGACCGACGTGGCGCGCTCGGCGTTGTCCATGTGGCTCCGCCCGACGAAGCTCAGGAGCAGCCGGTCGCGCGCGGCCATGACCGCGTCGAGGAAGGTCTGGCGGTCGTCGGCGTGCGGGTCGGGGTCGCCGGGGCGCCGCTCGACGCCCATCAGGTCGAAGTCGGCGAACGCCGTCGCGCCCGGGAACGCGTCGCCGAGGCCGACGACGGCGAGCACGCGGAACGGGACGTGGCGGAGCGTGGTCGGGTCGCCGAACGTGATGCGGCCGGTGAGGTAGGGCTCGACGCGCTCGGGCGCCGCGAGCGCCGCCGCGAGGTGCTGGCGGACGTCGCCGGCCGTGGCGGCGGCGAGGTCGAGGTCGCGGAGCCCGTCGAGCGCCGTCCGCAGCGCGACGAGCGCCGACAGCTCGGCCTCCGTCCACGGCTCGAAGACGGCGTCGGCGAAGTCGACGAGCGCGTCGGCCCAGGCGGCGGGCGGGCGGGGCGCGCGGAGCCGCGCCAGCTTGTCGAAGAGGGTCTCGGCCCAGAGCGCGAAGCGGCCCACGAGGTCGGCCCCGTCGAGCGTCGGCTCGGCGACCGGCTGGCGGCCGAGCACGGCGGCGTCCGTCGGCCCGACGGCGACGCCGAGGAGCAGCCGGTCGAGCCCGAACCGCCACGTGTGGACGTCGTCCGCGCCCAGCCCGAACGTCGCCTTGTGGGCCCCGTCGCGCCCCCAGTGGACGCGCGCCTCGCGGACCCACTCCAGCAGGTCGGCCAGCTCGTCCTCCCGGATCCCGGCGCGGCGGCGGACGGCCGGCACGTCGAGCAGCCCCACGACCTCCGTCGCCGTCGCCCGCCCGGCGTCGAGCGCGAGCACGCGGTGGAAGGCGTCGAGCACGCGGAGCTCGGGCGCCTGCGGGTGCTCGGCGACGTGGTACGGCAGCCGCGCGCCGCCCACGTCCTCGGCCCCGAACACGGCGTCGACGAGCGGCGCGTACGTCCCGAGGTCGGGCACGAGCACGCCGACGTCGGCCGGCGTCAGGCCGGGGAGCGTCTCGAAGGCGTCGAGGATCTCGTCGCGCAGGACCTCCAGCTCGCGCAGCGGCGCGTGGCAGTCGAGCACGCGGACCGAGCGGTCGGACGCCGGGCACGGCTGGGGCTCGCGCGGCGGCGTGTCGGCGGCGAGGGCGGCCTGGAAGCGGTGGAGCGCGCACGCGGGGTCGCCCTCGACCGGGGCCGCCTCGGCGGCGTCGGGGCGAAGGTCGGCGAGGACCGAGACCCAGTCGCGCGTCCGGCCGGCGAGGTCGCGGAGCGTCGGGTGCGCCGGCTCGGCCGCGCCGCCCGGCCCGTCCGGCAGGCCGTGGGCGACGGCGTAGTCCGTGACCGGCCGGTGCCGCCCGACCGCCCGCAGCACGCGCCAGTAGAGCGGCGGAAACACGAGCGCGCCGACGACGCTCACACGCTCGACCGCGAGGGGCGCCGCGCCGGGCTCGGCCCGGTCGAGCCGGCCCAGCAGCTCGCCGAGGTGGGCGGCGCGGTCGAGGCAGCCCAGCTCGGGGGCCTCCGCGACGAGCCGGCGCCAGAGATCGGCCTGCCACGGCTCGTCGGGCCAGCCGGGGTGGACGCGCCGCCCCTCGGCCCACGCCGCGAGCGTCTCCGGGCGGTAGACCTGGTACGTGTCGAACGCCTCGGCCAGCGTGGCCGCCAGCGCCAGCGGGGCCTCGCCGCGCGCCGCCGCCCGCTCGAGGTAGACGCCGACGGGCGCGTAGACCGGGTCGGCCGGGAGCGGGTCGAGGAGCGCGCGGAGCCGCCACGTGAGCGCGGCCGGCTCGAACGGGTGGACCCGGACGTTGTCGGGCTGGCCGTGCGGGACGAGCCGGCCGGCGAGGTCCGTGGCGAGGCGCCGCGGCGAGCGGAGGTCGAGCGAGGCGGCGACGCCCAGGCGCCGGGCCAGGCCCCGCGTGACGGCCGCCCGGAGCCCTTGGTTCTGCGCCACCACGACCGTCTCGCGGGACAGCGGCGGCAGCGGCTCCCCGCCGACCACGGCCGCCAGCCGGTCGAGGAGGGGCTCGAGCCGCGGGGCGGCGACGACGGTGAACCCGGGCGGCGGGGAGGGCACGAAACAGGGCGACGCGATGGGCGCCAAATTTAGGCCCGCCCGCCCCCCCGCCCGGGCGGCGGTGCACATGGATTTCCCATCCCCTCTCCGGAGCGGCTACGAACCCACGCCGCACGGTCGCGTTCATGGCCGTTCATGCGCGCCCTCCTCCTCACCCTCCTCACGCTCGGCGCCTGCGCCGACGGCTCCCGCTCCGCCCCCCCGCCGGGCCCCGACGACGGCGTGCCGTACCGCCTCGACGCGCCCGACGCCGTCGTCGAGCTGCCGGCCGAGCTCCAGGAGATCTCCGGCCTGACGGTCCTCCCCAGCGGCCGCCTCGGCGCTGTCCAGGACGAGACCGGGACCGTCTTCGAGGTCGACCCCGCGACGGGCGCCATCGTCGACCGGCTCGACTTCGAGGGCGCCGGCGACTTCGAGGGCGTCGAGCTCGTCCCCGGCGACGCCGTGTGGGCGCTCCGCAGCGACGGCGACCTCTACCGGATCTGGCGCGACTCGACCGGCGCGCCGGCCGTCCGGAAGGTCGAGACGGCGCTCAAGAGCCGGAACGACACGGAGGGCCTCGCCTACGACCCGGCCGGGGGCCGGCTCCTCGTCGCCTGCAAGGAGTGGCCCGGCGAGGACCCCGACACCGGCGACAACTACGACGACGTCCGGACCATCTACGCCTTCGACCTCGACACCGAGGCGCTCTCCGAGCGGCCCGTGGTGTTCCTCCCGCGCGACGCCGTGGACGGCGACGTGAACTTCCGGCCGTCGGCGCTGGCGGTCCACCCCCAGACGGGCCACCTCTACGTGCTGTCGTCCGTCCGGGCCGCGATCGCGGTCGTCGGGGCGGACGGCGCGGTGCTCGGGGTCCTCGACTTCCCGCCGGGCCTCCTGCCCCAGCCCGAGGGCCTCGCCTTCACCGCCGACGGCACGCTCTACGTCGCCAGCGAGGGTGGGGCCGGCCCCGGCCGCCTCGCCCGCTTCGCGCCCACCGACTGACCGCCCCCCACGCCCTGGCCGCATGCGCCTCGCCCTGACCCTCCTCGCCCTGACGGCCCTCGTCGCCGGGTGCGCCACGACCGCCACCTACGTCGCCCCCGACCGCCGGGCCGAGCCCGTCCCGCCGCTCCCCGACGGGGAGGTCGCGCACCGGGTGTTCCTCGCCGCCAACACCGGCGACCTCGGCGCCGGCGGCGACCCGGTCGTCCTCCGCGCCCTCGGCGCCGCCGCCCGCGCGGCCGGCGAGGACGCGACCGTCGCCATCCTGGGCGACGTGACGGCCGCCGGGCTCCCGCCCGAGGACGCCCCCGACCGCGCCGCGGCCGAGGCCCCCGTCCGCGCGCTCATCGACGCGCTCGACGGCGTCGAGGGCCGCGTGATCGTGGTCCCCGGCGACCGCGACTGGCGAGAGGGCGAGGACGGCGTCAAGCGGCTGGAGGACCTGTTGGACGACGCGTTCGGGACCGACGTGCTCACGCCGGGCGACCAGGCCGGCGGGCCGAAGCAGGAGAAGGCCGCCGACGGCCTCCGCTTCCTCGTGCTCGACACGGCGTGGTGGCTGATCGACGCCGGCGAGCGCCCCGAGGGCGACGCCGAGGACCAGGACGTCCGGACGCCCGGCGACGTCGCCCGCATCCTCGAGCAGGTCGTGCTCGACCGCGACGACGACCGGCTCGTCGTCCTCGCCCACCACCCCATCATCTCGCGCGGGCCGTACGCGGGCTACCGCGGCGACCCGCTCACGAGCCTCGCCGCGCGGACCGTCGGGTTCAGCGCGCAGGACCTGGCCTCGCCCCGCTACCGGGCGCTCCGGAGCTCGCTCGGCCGCGTCGCCGCGCTCCACGACCGGCTCGTCTGGGCCGCCGGCCACGACCGGATCCTCCAGACCTACGACGACGTGATCAACACGCTCCGCCGCCAGACACACCTCGTCTCGGGGACCGCCGGCGGCGAGACCGCCGCGGCCGGCGCCGGCGGCGCGCTCTACGTCGCCTCCCGGCCGGGCTACCAGCGGCTCGTCTACTACGCCGACGGCCGGCTCTGGACCGAGACCGTCGAGGTCGCGCCCGACGGGGCCGAGACGGTCACGTTCCGGGCCGAGGTCGCCGGGCCCAACGCCGACCTCGTCGACACCGAGGTGCCCGACGTCGTCGCCGAGGCGGACCTCCCGGACAACCTCGGCGGGACCGTCACGCGCGCGGCCGACGCCGACTTCGTGACCGACCGGTTCCAGAACGACTGGGCCACGCGGTTCCTCCTCGGCCGGAACTACCGCGACGTGTGGAAGACGCCCGTCGAGTTCCGCGTGATCGACCTCGGGACCGAGAAGGGCGGGCTCGTGCCGCAGAACCGCGGCGGCGGGCTTCAGACGACGTCGCTCCACCTCCTCGGCGGCGACGGCCACGAGTACGGGCTCCGCCTGCTCGAGAAGAGCGGGCTCGCGCAGGTCCCGTACGAGGTCCGCGACGGGCTCATCGGCGACGTGGTCCTCGAGCTCCGGGCGGCCATGAACCCCTACGCCGCGCTCGTCGTCGCGCCCCTCGCGGAGGCGGCCGGGATCCCGCAGCCGAGCCCCGAGATCGTCCTCGTCCCCGACGACCCCCGCCTCGGGCGCTACCGCGAGACGTTCGCCAACCGGCTGGCCCTCTTCGAGATCCGCCCCGACGACGACATGTCGGACGTGCCGGGCTTCGAGGGGATGGACGACCTCGACTCCTCGCCGACGCTCCGCGAGAACATGCGCGAGGACCACGACCACCGCGTCGACCAGCGGGCGTTCCTCCGGGCCCGCCTCTTCGACATGCTCATCGCCGACTGGGACCGCCACGCTGACCAGTGGCGCTGGGCGGCCTACGAGCCCGGCCGCCTCGACCCGACCCTCACCGGCGAGGACTCGACGCGCGGCAAGGTCTACCGGCCCGTCGCCCGCGACCGCGACTTCGCGCTCTACGACATCGGCGGGCTGCTCCAGCCGATCCTCAAGGCCACCTACGACCACCGCCTCCAGCGGCTCGACGACGACTACGGCAGCATCGAGGGGCTGACCGAGAACGGGTTCCACCAGGACCGCCGGTTCCTCGGCGAGCTCGACGCCGACGACTGGCGGGAGGAGGCCGCGAGCCTCCAGGCCGCGCTCACCGACGCGGCCATCGACCGCGCCCTCCGAGCGCTCCCGGGCCCTATCTACGACCAGCTCGTCGGGTTCTGGACCGACGTCCTCCGCGGGCGCCGCGACGGGCTGCCCGACGCGGCCATGGAGTACTACGAGATCCTCGCCGGGACGGTCGACGTGATCGGGAGCGACCAGCGCGAGCTGTTCGAGGTCGTCCGCCACACGGACGGCTCGCTCGACGTGACGGTGCGGCACTACGGCGGCGGCGAGGCCGGCCGGCTCCTCTACGAGCGGACGTTCGTGCCGGGCGAGACCGAGGAGGTCCGCCTCTACGGGTTCGCCGGGCGCGACGCGTTCCGCGTGACGGGCGAGGGGCCGGACCGGATCGCGCTCCGCGTCATCGGCGGGGCCGGCGAGGACGAGGTCGTGGCCCCGGCCGGCGGGCTCGCCCTCTACGACACGCCCGACGGCGCGACGCTCGCCGAGGCGGGCCGGGGCATCGAGGACCGCCGCTCCGACGCGCCCGACGTCAACCGCTACGACGAGACCGAGCAGGTCCTCGGCATGACGGCCTACGCCCCGGTCGTGGGCTACCGGGCGACCGACGGCGTGCTCCTCGGGGCCGGCGTCACGTGGAGCGTGCCGGGCTTCCGGCTCCGGCCCTTCGCCGCGACCCACGCGGTCGCCGTCAACGTGGCCACGGCCACGGGCGGCGTGGCCGGCTCGTACACCGGGCGGATGCGCGACGCCATCGGGCCGTTCGACCTCGACGTCGACGCCTTCGCCTCGACGCCCCGCTACGCCCGCAACTTCTACGGGCTCGGCAACGGCTCGCCCGAGGTCCCGAGCGACCTCGCCCGCGTCGACCTCGCCCGCGTGCAGGCCCGCGCCGGGCTCGGCACGCCGCTCGGCGAGGGCCTCCGCCTCGTCCTCGGCCCGACGGCCCGCTACGCCGACCCGGCGCGCGACTCGCTCGGCGTCCTCCCGGACGACGCGCCCGCGCCCGTGGCCCGCCTCGCGGACGTGCTCTTCGAGGGGCAGGCCCACGCCGGCGGCTTCGCCCGCCTCGAGGCCTCGACCACCGAGTCGCGCGCGAACCCGCGCCAGGGGCTCCGCCTCGCGGCCGAGGGCTCCGTGCTGGCGGGCCTATCAGGCGCGGCCGAGACCTACGGGACC
>CAXRFJ010000067.1:0-8348 GCA_964229475.1 Rubrivirga sp. | reverse complement strand
GATGTTCTCCAACTCGAGCGCGATGGCCTGGGCCTCGAACGCGCCGATGATGATGGGGAGCCGGCGGTCCCCGCCGACCTCGCCCAACACGAGCGCGTACGCCCCCCCTTCCGACGGACTCGTCGAGAGGCCGACGATGTCGACCTGGACCCACTCCCCCGATCGGTGTTCACCGGAGACGGTCGGGGGGCCTGGGGCACTCGGCTCTCCGTCCGCTCCTCCGATCCCTTCCGGCTCTACCACGCGGCCCCTCAGCAGGGGGGAGACGTACTCGCCACGTTTCGCGGCCTCGTACGCGTCGAGGACCGCGGCAGGATCCAGACCGACGACTTTAGAATACGACTTAATTAAGCTTATTAAATCAGTCTCACCGTATGTCACATCACCTACAAGACCCCCCGCCTCGAACCGGCGGATCACATCGACTGGGATTCGCGTCGCTCGATGGACCTCGTCGAGCGAGAGCCCTCGCGCCCTGCGACCCTCTTGGAGGTCGGTCTCGAAACCACCCGTCACCGTCACGACTGCCGACTGAGACGCCGCGCTGAGTTCGTCCCGGACGTCGACGGTCACCGTGTACGTCCCTGGGGCGCGATACGCATGGTCGGCGTCCAGTCCTGTACCGGTCGTACCGTCGCCCCACTGCCACGTCGCCATGATCGCCCCCCCCGCGCTCTCGTGGGGAATCGCCCGGAACCGGAGCGTGTCCCGGACGCGTCCTTCGGCCGGGACCTCTAGAGAGACCCCGAACGCGGGCCGGAGGATGAACGCCGTCCCGTCGAGCGCGGTGAGCTCGACCCGCTGCGCCTCGCCGACCACGACGCGGCGAGGCTCGGAGGCCTCGAGGTAGACGCGTTCCGACCGAGGGGCCCCTCCCTCGAACCACTCGACGTCGAGAGTCAACGGGGTCGTGGCGGGGAGCGCGACCTCGAGCGCCCCAGGCCAGGCGGCTCCTCCAGGCGTCCCGATCTCGACAGCCTCGGGGAGCCGGCGGACGAGGACGGTGGCCTGCGGGAGCGAGGCGAGGAGGACTGACGCCTCGTCTGAGATGCGTTCCTCCCTGCCCTCGAGCGACGCGAGCGCCCCCACACGCAAGTCGACGCCCGCTCCCAACGAGAGGAGGAGGGCTCCTTCCGAGCGTCGGGCCCTCTCCGGAAGACGGGGGAGCGCCCGAGCCGCCCACGTCCGGAGGCCCTCCCGCTCCCCGTCCAGATACGCCTGCGTCACCCGGTTCAGCTCGTCTGCAATGCGATGGTCCGCATCGGGGCGCCCCGAGAGAGCCAGCCACGTGACCCGTTCCTCGAGCTGAATGGCGGGGGGCGCGTCGGCGTGGACATTCCGGATGACGCGGTACGCCTCGTCCAGCCGGCCCGACGCCGCGAGCTCGGCCCGAAGCACGTCGAGGACGTCCGGCGCGAGTGTGAGGTACAGCGGATTCCAGGCCTGCACCAGCGGGCCGAACCAGAGGTCGGCCTCGGCGCCGGCGTCGGCTTCTGGGAGGAGGTCGAGACGCGCCGTCCGCAGGAGGGCGGGCTCGACACGGGCCGCGACCGACACGACACGAGCGAGCGCGACCGCCATGGGCGACGCGTTCTCTGCAGCCCGGACCCGTTCGGCCGCGGGGACGGCGCTGGACTCAGCGATGGGATCGACCTCTGCCACGGCTACCGGCGCGGACGGGTGTCGAGACGGCCCCGGTGGGCGAACACCGTGGCGACATCCGTGGACCGGTCCCATGGGACGATCGCGAGCGCCCGCCCAAGATCGTGCGGCCACCGGGCGGGTGCGTACGGGACCAGCGCTACAGCCGGGCACCCGGCCCGGCGGACGACGTCGGCGAACGCGCGCCACTCGGCGGCGGTCGCCGGGTCCCGCGACCCCTCGGGCCGACCAATCCCGAGGTCGGTCAGGAGTAGGACGGGAGTCTCCGGCGGCGGGGGGACGTACGGGGCGCGAGCGCGGCCGGGCCGAGCGCTCGTCCCACGAAGCGGGGTCCCTCGGAACCGGAGCCGCTGCACGCGCCCCTCCCCGACCACGGACTCCACGCGCAGGCGGAGGCGGTCCCGGTCTTGTGCGAATGGCATCATGCCCTCCCCCCGATCCTCCAGAAGCTGGACGCCGCGGCTCAGCGTAGGGAGCGGTTGCCGGGGGAGCGCCCGAACGGGCTCGCACCGCGCGACCTGCTCTGCGAGGGCCGGCACGTCGACCGGCCCCCCCTCGATTAACGTCGCCAGGGTGGCCAGGAGGAGAGCCGGCGTCCAGTCGGGTCGGAAAAGAGGGGGGACGGGGGGGCGAGGCTCCGCGGCTTCGCCATGGGCGGGGGGTGGGAGGGGGTTCGGCGAGAGCACGACGCGCGGCGGCGTCCGGCCTCGCCCTGGTGACGCGACCAGTCTGCTCGGGACGACCCGCTCGGGACGAGGAGCCGTCCGGGGCCTCCGCGACACCGCGCTCCCGCCGAGAGGCGCCGTTGGGAGAGATCCACCGAGGTCCGGCAGATGGGGGCCATCGATGTCCGAGGCGGCCTGGCCCATCTCGACGGAGCCGGACGGGACGACCCCGAGAAGTTGTGCGATCCGTGCAGCCGTCGCCGGCTCCGCGGGGGCGAGGACGCCCAGCGCGAGGGCGAGGGCTGCGAACGGGTCGTCGGGCAGGCGCACGGTCAGGACAGACGGTCGTGAGGGCGTGGCTTGTCGAGGACGAGGGCGACGAGTTGCTCCCACCGCTGGTCACCGGGGGCGACGCCGAGCGTGCGGCAGGCCCGGATCGCGTCGAGGTATTCCGCGGTGCTGGGCGCCCGAGCGCCGGGCTGCTGGCTCCGCGCGACGACGAACTCGGCAAGGTCGTGGAAGAGCGGGTCGTCGTCCCCGAAGTGGGCGTGGGCGACCTCGACGAGGCGGTCGAGGTCCGGAGCGGGGAGCGTGAGGACGACGCAGCGCCTGAGGAACGCGGGCGGCAGCTCCCGCTCGTCGTTAGTGGTGATGATGAGGAGGGGGGGGCGGCCTTCCTGAGCCGCCACGCGTTCGCCGGTTTCCTCCACCTCGAACTCGAGCGACCCGAACGGGACGAGGAGGTTGTTCGGCACGTCGGGGTCGGCCTTGTCGATCTCGTCGACGAGGACGACTGCGTTGGGACCTTCGCCACCGTGGGCGGCTCCGTCGGCGGCCACCCGCGTCGCGCTCGCGTGGTCGAACGCCCACCAGAGCACGCCTGGCTCGATGTAGGCTCCGACATCTTCCGCGACCTGTCCGACCTGGGCGTCGTTGAGCCGCCGGAGTGTGTCGAACCGCCAGAGGAGGTCGCGGGCCTGAGTCCGGGACGTCACGACCTCCTCGTAGTATCGCCACCCGAGGCGGCGGGCGACATGCCGAGCGAGCGTGCTCTTCCCGGCCCCGGAGGGCCCCCGGAGGAGGAGAGGTCGCCCCGTCGCCAGCGCGACGTTGACGGCGAGCACGATGTCTGAAGCGTAGACGTAGTGCTCGCCGTCCCGGCGGTCGCCCCCCGCCGAGAACGTCGGGGTGAGCGAGAACCCCTGACGGTTCGGGTCGAACAGTTTGGTGTAAGACATGGGTCGGTCTATACGGCGCGGCTGCGCGGTCGGGCGAGCGCACGGGCCCGCTTGTAGAAGGTGACGGCCTGTTGTTCTTGGTCCGTGTCGAGACGCGGAGCGAGCCGGTCCGCGGAAGCCGGGAAGGCCACGGCCCCTCCGCTGATGAGCCCGAGGTACGTGAGCGAGGGGAACGCCGCGACGACCCTGTCGAGACCAGCCTCATCGAGGCCCTCACGGAGGGCGACCACGACGGGCTCGTCGCTGACGCCATATTCCCCTGACACGGAGGTCAAAAACGCGCGGATCGCGTCGTCGTCCGGGTAGTCGAACTCGTCGAGTTCGAAGTGCGCACGGAGGGCCGCCCGGATTTCGGCGACGACCGCCCCAGCCCCGTCCTCGCCACCTCCGCCGACAGTCCGCAGCGTCGGCCACGCCGGGTCGCAGCAGGAGGCCCGGCGGACGTACATCTCGAGGGTGGTCTGGAACTTCGCCTCCAGGGCCGCCACCCGGGCCCCACCCTTCCGGCGCGCGACGGCTTCCAACTGAAGGGCCGCCGCTGGCTCGACCCAGAACGCCAGCAGAATGTCGACGAGCTGTGCTCGGGCCTCAGCGTCCGGGAGGAGCGGGGCCACCCGCCGGATCACCTCGAACATCCTTCCCGGGCCGAGATGGAAGACGGCCCGGGCGAATCGGGTCCCGTGGTCGAGGTCGGGCCTCCAGATTCCCAGGTCGAGGTCGAGATCATCCGCGATCCGATCGAGGTCGGCCACCGCGATCGTTCGGAGGCGGGCCGCCACGATCTCCTCGACCCCCCGGAGGGGATCGGCAAGTTCTCGGCCGAGAAGGCGGGCGAGGGCCGTACGCACGCGCTCGGCCTTCTGCTCGGGGTCACCTCCTGCGACCCCCTGGATCGCGTCGAGGCGGATCGGCGGGAACCCGTGGCCGGCGAGATCCTCAGGGACGACGGAGCCGACGTAGACGGGGACGATGGGGAAGTCGTAACCGATCTCCTGGCGCCACCGCAGGATCGTCGCCTCCTTGAGCACCCAGTCCGACGTCAGCGCGCTTTCTGAAAGGACGATGACGGCCCCGTGGCACAGGCCGAGCCACGTGTGGAGGTGGTGGCTCCACCTCTGCCCGTCCTCCAACCGCTCGCGGTCAAGGAACACGTCGAACCGTTCGGCGAGCGCGGAAGAGATCGCCACCAGGGCCGCGTCGGCTGGAGCCTCCTTTGCGCTGTGACTGATGAAGATTCTCGGCTTCACGAATGGAGTCGAAGTCGCGGGGCACGGAACCTACGCGTCCCGTGGCTCGGCGGCCTAGGGAAGCGCACGCGGCGCGACAGGACGCTCCGACGAGAACGCCCCCGGCCAGCAAGTGACCGAGGGCGCCCGCCTCGGCAACGTCACCGAGGCAACTAGAGCCTGACGGATCAGCCGCAGCCGGTGCTCGACCCGCAGTTCGGGCAGGAGTAGCAAGACCCGGCGCGGACCGTGATCCCGCCGCAGTTGGGGCAGGCCGGCGCGTCGTCCTGGTTGTCGAAGGCGCCGATGCCCTTAGCGTCGGCCGCGAGGGCGGCCTCGACGGAGCCGCCGACGTGGCTCGGCTGCCCGGCGTCCACGACGGCCTGGGCCGTCGCGAACAGGTCGGCCTGGGACTGGTCCTCGGCCGGGCCGTGGGCCTGCGACTCCGCGGCCACCGCGACGACCGGGTCCGCCTCGGGCTCGTCGGCCGCGAGGTCGCGCTCGCCGCCGTCGCCGCCCGAGAGGAACTTGATCGAGAGGTAGCGGAAGATGTAGTCCGTGATCGACTTGGCGATCGGGATCTGGGGGTTGTTCGTGAACCCGGCCGGCTCGAACCGGACGTGGCCGAACTTCGAGACGAGGTCCTCCAGCGGGACGCCGTACTGGAAGGCCAGCGAGATCGCCGTCGCGAAGCTGTCCATCAGCCCGGCGATCGTCGAGCCCTGCTTGGCCATCGTGATAAAGATCTCCCCCGGCCGGCCCGCGTTGCGGTGGCCCTCCGGGTAGAGGCCCACGTGGAGGTACCCCTCGTGGCCGGCGACGGAGAACTTGTGCGTGACCGACGGCCGCTCGTCCGGGAGGCGCTCCCGGTGCGGGCGGTAAACCACCTTCTCGACGACCTTCTCGACCTCGCGGATCTCCGGGAGCGCGCTCGCAGCGCCGTCGCCCGACGGCTCGCCCTTCTGGGCGCCCTTCGTGTTGCCGTCCTTCTTGGTCGAGAGCGGCTGGCTCCGCTTCGAGTTCTCGCGGTAGATCGCGACCGCCTTCAGCCCGAGCTCCCAGCTCTGCATGTAGGCGTCGGCGATGTCCTCGACGGTCGCGCTCTCGGGGAGGTTGACCGTCTTCGAGATGGCGCCCGAGATGAACGGCTGGCAGGCGGCCATCATCCGGATGTGGCCCATGTGCGAGATCGAGCGCTCGCCGTTGTGCGGCTTGAAGGCGCAGTCGAACACGGGGAGGTGCTCGGCGCGGAGGCCGGGCGCGCCCTCGATCGTGTCGTGCTCGTCGATGTACTCGCGGATGACGGCGGCCTCGGCCTCGGTGTAGCCGAGGCGGGCGAGGGCCTCGCCGACGGTCCGGTTCACGATCTTCATGAGCCCGTCGCCCTTGCCGGCGAGGAGCTTGTACTTGACGAGCGCGAGGTCGGGCTCGATGCCCGTCGTATCGCAGTCCATCATGAAGCCGATGGTCCCGGTCGGGGCGAGGACCGTGGCCTGCGCGTTCCGGTAGCCGTGCCGCTCGCCGAGCGCGACCATCCGGTCGGCGCTCTCCTGGGCCGCGTCGCGGAGGTAGGCCGGGCACGACGCGTCGATCTCCTGGACCGCGTCGCGGTGCATCCGCATGACCTCGAGGAAGGGCTCCTCGTTCTCGGCGTAGCCGTCGAACGGGCCGATCGCCGGGTTGGCCGCGATCTCGGCGGAGCGGGCGTAGGCCTCGCAGTGCTCGATGGCCATGAGCGCGCCGGCGACCGCGCGGCCCTCGTCGGAGTCGTAGGGCAGGCCCATCGACATGAGGAGCGCGCCGAGGTTGGCGAACCCGAGGCCGAGCGGCCGGAACGCGTGGCTGTTGGCCGCGATCGTCGGCGACGGGTAGCCCGCGTTGTCGACGAGGATCTCCTGGGCCGTCAGGAAGATCCGCGAGGCGGCCCGGAACCGCTCCACGTCGAACGTCCCGTCGGCGGTCTGGAACTTGCGGAGGTTGAGCGAGGCGAGGTTGCACGCCGAGTCGTCCAAGAACATGTACTCCGAGCACGGGTTGCTGGAGTTGATCCGGTCGGTGTTCTTGCAGGTGTGCCAGCGCTGGATCGTGTCCTCGTACTGCGCGCCCGGGTCGCCGCAGACGTGGGTCCCCTCGGCGATCTGGAGCAGGAGGTCCTCGGCGTCGACCTCGTCGACGGCCTCGCCCGACGTGACGGCCGTCAGCTTGTACGTCTCGCCCTTGTTGGCGGCCTCCATGAACGCGTCGTCGAGGCGGACCGACTGGTTCACGTTCTGGAAGGCGACCGAGCCGTAGGCGTCGCCGTTGAACGAGCCGTCGTAGCCCTCCTCGATCAGGGCCCACGCCTTCCGCTCCTCGGTCTGCTTGGCGCGGACGAACTCGAGGATGTCCGGGTGCCAGACCTTGAGGGTCTGCATGATGGCCGCGCGGCGCGTCTTGCCGCCCGACTTGATCGTCCCGCCCGTCGCGTCCTGGACCTTCATGAAGCTGACGGGGCCCGACGGGATCCCGCCGCCCGACAGCTTCTCGTGGCTGCTCCGGAGCTTCGACCAGTCCGCCCCGACGCCGGAGCCGAACTTGAAGAGCCGGGCGCTCTCGCCCATGAGCTGCCAGATGTCGTCGACCGAGTCGTCGACCGAGATGATGAAGCAGGCCGACGCCTGCGGCCGCTCGTACGGGTCGACGTCGACGACCTCGCCCTTCTCGAAGTCCCACCCGGAGATCGTCTTGCCCCCCGTGTCGGTCACGCCGTACTGGGCGTGGAGGCCGACGTTGAACCAGACCGGGCTGTTGAACGCGCCGTACTGGTTGGTGCAGAGCCACGTCAGCTCGTCGTAGAACGTCTCGGCGTCGGCGTCGGAGGCGAAGTAGTCCTGGTCGCGCCCCCAGTCCGTGATCGTCCGCGTGACGCGGTGGACGAGCTGCTTGAGGCTGTACTCGCGCTTCCCGTCGGCCGGCGACCCGTTGCCCTTGGCGAGGTCGCCGTAGAAGTACTTCGAGGCGACGACGTTGACGGCCAGCGGCGTGAAGGCCTCCGGGAACTCGACGCCGGTCTGCTCGAAGATGGCCTCGCCCGTGTGGTTCTTGATGGCGGCGTCGCGCGTCTCCCAGGCGACGCTGTCGAACGGGTGCTGGCCCTCGGTAGAGAAGACACGGTCGATCGCGAGCCCGCCGGACACGGCGGGGGCCTTGTGCTTGGCCATAGGTGTGTGGGTTGGGGGGACAAAAAGCGGCGCCCCGGGGCCTCGCCCCCGCGCTTCGCGGGGACGGCCGGCGACGCCGGAGGGCCTTCAGGCAGGCGGGGGGCCTGGCGTCGCGGCGGTGCGGCGGCCGGCCCGCGTGCGTGAAGGCGCATCGAAGCGATGTCTCAAGTAACCGGCGACCTCGCCCGGTCGCAACCGCGTTCCGTCCACGGGTTATCCACATCGTGGACGAATCCGCCCCCACCCCCCCCCCCCCCCCCCCCCCCCCCCCCGCCACGCTGGCCACAAGCGCCCTCCCCTGCCGCCCTGTCAGGGCTTGCGGAACGTCATGTAGTGCGGCACGCGCCCCTCGCGCAG